>NZ_JAFRFW010000778.1:0-6239 GCF_017434145.1 Saccharopolyspora sp.
GCTCCCGCGCGCCCGAGCCCGGTGGGCATCGAGTTGGCCCGGCGCGTCGGCAGGCAGGCTCTCGTCCTGTCGCCGACGACGACCATTCGCAATCAGTGGCGCGACGCGCCGTTCGGGTGCACCTTGCGCGCCGAACGCGACCGCCCGGATCCGGTGGTGCGCACCCTGCGTTGGAGCAGCCCGGCAGCGGATCGCTGCCGCTCCGGGCGCGTCAGGCCTCGAGGCGGGCGCCGGTTTCCGGGTGGAACAGGTGCAGCTCGCTCGCGTCGCGCAGCGCCACCTGCACCTGCTGCCCGAGCGCCGGAGGCGTGCGGCCGTCGGTGCGCACCACGAACCGCTCCGGCGAGCCGTCGACCTGGATGGTGCCGTGCACGAGCGCGTCCGCGCCCAGCTCCTCGACCAGCTGCACGGTCATCTGCAGGCTCTTCTCGTCCGCGCCGGAGACCAGGCGCAGCGACTCCGGGCGGATGCCGAAGGTCACCTGCTCCAGCCCCTCGGCGGCGGCCAGCGCCGAGCGGGTCAGCGGCACCGTCTGCCCGTCCAGCTCCGCGCCGCTTTCGTTCAGCCGCACGGTCTTGAGGTTCATCGCGGGCGAGCCGATGAACCCGGCCACGAAGGCGTTGCGCGGGTTCTCGTACAGCTCGCGCGGGGTGGCCGCCTGTTGCAGCACGCCGTCCTTGAGCACCGCCACCCGGTGTCCCATCGTCATCGCCTCGACCTGGTCGTGCGTGACGTAGATCGTCGTGGTGCCCAGCCGCTGCTGCAGCGCGGCGATGTTCGCGCGGGTCTCCACCCGCAGCTTCGCGTCCAAATTGGACAGCGGCTCGTCCATCAGGAACACGCTGGGTTCGCGCACGATCGCGCGGCCCATCGCGACGCGCTGGCGCTGCCCGCCGGACAGCGCCTTCGGCTTGCGGTCCAGGTACTGCTCCAGGTCGAGCATCTTGGCGGCCTCGGTGACCTTGGCCCGGATCCGGTCCTTCGGCGTCTTGCGCAGCTTGAGCGCGAAGCCCATGTTCTCCGCGACGGTCATGTGCGGGTACAGCGCGTAGGACTGGAAGACCATCGCGATGTCGCGGGCCTTCGGCGCGGTGTTGGTGACGTCCTGGCCGCCGATGGTGATCGAGCCTTCGTCGATGTCCTCCAGGCCCGCCAGCATCCGCAGCGCCGTGGACTTGCCCGAGCCGGAAGGTCCGACCAGCACCAGGAACTCGCCGTCGGAGACCTGCAGGTCGAGGGCGTCGACCGCGCGCACCGGCGGGTTGCCGGGGTAGAGGCGTGCTGCCTGGACGTATGCGACCTCTGACATGTGTGACGCACCTTTCACTGGCTCGAGTGAAAGCAAACTTAGCGCTTAACTAAGTTAAGTTCACGGGTTCCGGCGCACCCGTTCACTGCGTGATCACGTGATGACCAGGAGTGATCGTTTCCGATCAGCGGTGGGATCTGCATCATGGCGGCTTCACCCCCGAGTACTGAACCGTTACCGTTCCTCCATGGCTCGGTCAACGAATGCCCGACGGCCCGCGACGCTGGCTTCGCTCGCCGCGGAGCTGGGCGTTTCCAGGACCACGGTGTCGAATGCCTACAACCGCCCCGACCAGCTCTCGCCGGAGCTGCGCAAGCGGGTGCTGGACACCGCGCGCAGGCTGGGCTACCCCGGGCCGGACCCGGTGGCGCGTTCGCTGCGCACCCGCAAGGCGGGTGCGGTCGGACTGCTGCTCACCGAGAACCTCTCCTACGCCTTCCGCGACCCCGCGGCGATCCGCTTCCTGGAAGGCCTCGCGCTGGCCTGCGAGGACGCCGGGCAGGGACTGCTGCTGATCCCGGCCAACCCGGAACACGAAGACGTCGCGTCGGTGCACCGCGCCGGGGTGGACGGCTTCGTCGTGTACTCGGTGCCGGAGGACGACCCGCACCTGGCCGCCGTGCTGGAACGGCCGGTGCCGGTGGTGGTCGCCGACCAGCCGCGCGTCGAGCAGGTCGACTGGGTCGGGCCGGACGACGAACGCGCCGTCAAAGTCCTCACCGAGCACCTGATCGGCCTCGGGCACCGGCGCATCGGGGTCTGCTGCATGCGGCTCGCGCGCGGGCGCAACGACGGGATCGCCTCGGTGCACCGGCAGGCCAACGCCAGCTTCCACGTGCAGCGCTCCCGGCTCACCGCGCTCGCCGAAGGGTTCAGCGAAGCGGGCGTGGACTGGTCGAAGGTGCCGGTGGTGGAGCGCTTCGACCACTCCACCGAATCCGGTGCCTCCGCGGCGGCGCAACTGCTGGAGCTGGACCCGGAGATCACCGCGGTGGTGTGCACCTCGGACATCCTCGCGCTGGGCGCGATGCAGGAGGCCGAGCGCCGCGGCCTGCGCGTGCCGGAAGACCTCACGGTCACCGGCTTCGACGGCATCGAGGACGCCGAGCGGGTCGGGCTGACCACGATTCGCCAGCCGGTGATGGAGAAGGGCCGCGCGGCCGGGCGGTTGCTGCTGGACACCAGCGAACCGGGCCGCCCGCGCGAGGTCGTGCTGGAGACGCAGATGCTCACCGGCAGCACCGCCGCGCCGCCGCGATCCGCCGAGGAGCGCTGGTTCGGGCCGTGACGAGCCGCTGAGCCGGCACACCGGCCGGCGCAGGAAAAAGCGGGCCGGCTGGCCCGGTGCACCGGACGAACGGCCCGCTCGTTCGCGCGGGTCAGGCTCGGCCGCCCGACCCGCGGCACAGCGCTACGACAGCAACTGGGCGCAGCGGATCAAGCCCAGGTGCGAGTAGGCCTGCGGGTGGTTGCCCAGCGAACGCTCCGCGATCGGGTCGTACTCCTCGGCCAGCAGCCCGGTCGGCCCTGCGGTGTCCACGATCTGCTGGAACAGCTCCTCGGCCTCGGTGCGCCGCCCGATCAGCAGGTACGCCTCGATCAGCCACGCCGCGCAGAGGTGGAAACCGCCCTCGTCGCCGGGCAGTCCGTCGTCGCGGCGGTACCGGTAGACGGTGGAGCCGCTGCGCAGCTCCGACTCGATCGCGGTGACCGTGGCGCTGAACCGCTCGTCCGCCGGGTCGATCAGCCCGGACAAGCCGACGTGCAGCGAAGCCGCGTCCAGGTCCGAGCCCTCGTAGGCGGTGGTGAACGCCTGCACGTCCGCCTGCCAGCCGTTCTTGAGCACGTCCTGGGAGATCTGGTCGCGCAGCGGGCCCCACGTCGATTCCGGCGTGCGGTCGTAGCGCTCGCCCAGCTTGATCGCGCGGTCCAGCGTGACCCAGCACATCACCTTCGAGTACACGTGGTGCCGCGGCTGGTCGCGTTCCTCCCAGATGCCGTGGTCCGGCTCGAACCAGCGGTGCGAGACGGCCTCGGCCATCGCCTTGACCAGTTCCCAGTCCTGATCGCGCAGCGCGCCGGTGGCCGCCGCCAGGTTCGTCACCAGCTCCACGACCGGCCCGAACACGTCCAGCTGCACCTGCTGGTCGGCGAGGTTGCCGACGCGGACCGGGCGGGACCCGGCGTAGCCGGGCAGGCTGTCGATCACGGCCTCCGGGCCGAGGCTGGTGCCCTGCAAGCTGTAGAGCGGGTGCAGCCGCTCCGGGCCCGGCAGCGATGCCAGCACGTTGTGCAGCCAGTTCAGGAAACCCTCCGCTTCCGCGGTGGAGCCGAGCGTGACCAGCGCCTGCGCGGTCATCGAGCCGTCCCGCAGCCAGCAGTAGCGGTAGTCCCAGTTGCGCACCCCGCCGATCTCCTCGGGCAGCGAGGTCGTGGCGGCCGCCATGATGCCGCCGGTGTCGGTGTTGCACAGCCCGCGCAGCGTCAGCGCGGAACGGCCCACCAGGTCGCGCTCGACCGCGGGCAGCGTGAGCGTCTCCAGCCAGTCCGACCAGTAGGCGTCCGCCGCGGCGCGGCGCTGCGGCTGGGTCAGCTGCGCGGGGAAGAGGTCCTCGGTGCCGCAGCGCATCTCCAGCACCACCGGCTCGGCGTCGGAGGCTTCCACCACGGCGTGCGCAGATTCGTGCATCCCGTCCGAGGTGATCTCCCACTGCACGTCGGGCGAGTGCAGCACGATCGGCTCGGAGGTGCCCATCACCCGCAGGCCGCCCGCCTCCTGCACCAGCCGCACCGGCACCTGGCCGAACTCGGGGCGCGGGGCGAACTCGATGCTCGCGGTGCTGCCGCCGCTGATCACCCGGATCAGGTCGGTGCGGTGCCCGTCGACCCCGTGCTCCAGGTAGTCCGTGACCAGCAGCCGCGACCAGCGGGTCTCGACGGTCATGGTGCCCGGCACGTAGCGCTGGCCCAGCGGCAGCGGGCTGCGCGGTGCGCCGTCGCCGCCGTGCGGGCGGATCGAGAAGTGCCCGGCGCCGGGGCCGCCGAGCAGGTCGGCGAACACCGCCGCCGAATCCGGCCCGGGGTGGCACATCCAGGTCACCCGGGCGTCCGGGGTCAGCAGCGCCACGGTGCGCTCGTTGGACAGCATGGTCAGCCGCTCGATCGGCGGGGCCTGCTCGCCGTAGAGCCAGGTGCGCCGCTCCTCCATCAGGAACGCCAGCGCGGTGGCGACCTGCGTGGTGTCGGCCACCCGGAAACCGGCCAGCGTTTCGCCGTCGCCGACCTTGAGCCCGATGTCCGGGCCGTGCAGCCGGGCGAACGCCTTCTCGTCGGTGACGTCGTCGCCGAGGAAGATCGCGGCGGTCGCGCCGACCTGGTGGCGCAGCGCGTCCAGCGCGTTGCCCTTGTCGGTCTGCACCACGGCCAGCTCGATCACCGATTTGCCCTCGGTGACCTGCACGCCGTCCCAGGTGGCCGGGCCGGAGCGGATGGCGTCGAGCACCCGCTCGGCCACGTCTTCTTCGGCGCGGCGCACGTGCACGGCCACGCTGGCCGGCTTGGCCTCCAGCGTGACGCCTTCCTCGCCGACCACGACCTCCTGCGCGGCCCGCTGCAGCGCGGTGCGCAGCTCGGTGGCCTGCGGGTCCAGCTGGTGCACGAAGCCGACGTCGAACTCGGAGCCGTGGCTGCCGACCAGGTGCACCTCGGCGGGCAGCCGGGACAGGGTGGCGAGGTCGCGCAGGGCGCGTCCGGAGATCACCGCGGTGGTGGTCGCGGGAAGAGCGGCCAGCGAACGCATGGCGTGCACCGATTCGGGCAGCGGTTTGGCCGCGTTCGGGTCGGCCACGATCGGTGCGAGCGTGCCGTCGTAGTCGCAGGCGACCAGCAGTCGAGGGGTGCGCGCGAGCTGCACGAGAGTGCGTCGGAGCTCGGCGGGGAGAGCTTCGGCGGTCAACGCCATACTCCTCTGGGGCTTCTCGGATGGGTCTTCGTGATCGATCCGGTGCCGCGGCGCGCGAGTCGGGTCCGCTGCCGGTTCCCGCAGCACGCCTGCCGGTGGTCGATCGGTCGTGCCGTCGCCCGCTTCCCGGTCGTGCCGGCGAATGCGGGACCGCGCACTAATCCGTAAGGGTCGTACCCAGCGCTTCGAGGAACGATCGCGCCCAGCGATCGACATCGTGCGTGAGCACCTGCCTACGCAATGCTCGCATCCTACGGCGGCCCTCGGCCTGCTCGATGTCGAGGGCGGCCAGCAGCGCTTCCTTGACTCCGTCCAGGTTGTGCGGGTTGACCAGGTAGGCGCTGGTCAGTTCCGCGGACGCGCCGGCGAACTCGCTGAGCACGAGCGCGCCGCCGAGATCGTTGCGGCACGCCACGTACTCCTTGCACACCAGGTTCATGCCGTCCCGCACCGGCGTCACGACCATGACGTCGGCCGCGCAGTAGAACGCCACCAGGTCCCGCTTGTCCACCGAGGTGTGCAGGTAGTGCACCGCGGGGTGGCCGACCCGGCCGAACTCGCCGTTGATCCGGCCGACCTCGCGCTCGATGCCTTCGCGCATCTGCTTGTAGTGCTCGACGCGCTCCCGGCTGGGCGTGGCGATCTGGATCATGGCCACGTCCTCGGCGCGGACCCGGCCTTCCTGCAGCATCTCGTGCATCGCGTGCAGCCGGACGTCGATGCCCTTGGTGTAGTCCAGCCGGTCCACCCCGAGCATGATCTTGCGCGGGTTGCCCAGCTCGGCCCGGATCTCCTTGGCGCGCTGCTGCACGTCCTTGCTGCGGGCCATGTGGTCCAGCTCGGAGGAGGCGATCGAGATCGGGAACGCCCCGACCCGCACCGTGCGGTCGCCGACCTGCACCACGCCCGGCCGCGAGCGCACCCCGACCTGGCCGCGGCTGGGCTCGAAACCGGCCAGCCGCCGGGCCA
>NZ_JAFRFW010000779.1:0-3093 GCF_017434145.1 Saccharopolyspora sp.
CGAGCACCAGCGCGCTGCGCCCGCCGGTGAACCCGCCTGCCGCGCGCAGCGCGCCCGCCACACCGTCCACATCGGTGCAGTCCGCGTCCCACCCACCGGTCTCCGACCTGGTCAGCGTGTTCGCCACGCCGACGGCCGCGGCCCGCTCGGTGGCCCGCTCGGCCAGCCGCAACGCGGCGTGCTTGCCGGGCATCGTCACCGACAAGCCCGCCCACTCCGGGCCGAGCTCGCCCGCCAGCCCCGCCAGTCCCGCGGCGTCCCGCTCGATCCGCTCGTAGCTCCACGGCAGACCGAGCTCGCGGTACGCGGCCTCGTGCAGCACCGGCGAGAGCGAGTGGCCGATCGGGGAACCGACCACCGCCGCCCGGCGGGGGTCAGAACGCGCCACGTTGCTGGGCCTCCTGGATGTAGCGGTCGTGCTCGGCCTGGGTGGTGGCGAAGCAGGAGTGCCCGTCCGGGAAGCACTTCACGAAGTACACCCAGGTGCCCTCGTCGGGCTTCTCCGCCGCCTGCAAGGCCGCCTTGCTCACCGTGGAGATCGGCGTCGGCGGCAGGCCGAAGTTCTGGTAGCTGTTGTACGGACCCGGTTTCTGCCGGTCCTCCGACTTCGTCAGCAGCGTCGGCTTGTCCAGCGGGTAGTTGATCGTCGAGTCCATCTGCAACTTCATCTGCGGGTCGGTGGTCCGGTTGTAGATCACCCGCGCGACCTTGCCGAAGTCGTCCTGGATGCCCTCGCTCTGCACCAGCGAGCCGATGGTCAGCAGCTCGTACGGGGTGTGCCCGGTGCCATCGGCCGCCTGCGGCAGTCCGGCGGCCTGCAGCAGCGCAGCGGACTTGGTGACCACTTGGCGCAGCACTTCCTCCGGCGGCTCGCCCGGTTTGACGTCGTAGACGCCCGGCATGATCAAGCCTTCCAACCGGCGCTCCGGCGGCGCCTTCTGCGCATCGGCGATCGCCCACTCCGGAACACCCAGCGCGGCCAGGTCCGCCGAGGCGGCCGCCTGGTGCATCTGCTCCGGCGTGGTGCACTGCTTGGCGGCGTCGGTGCAGGTGGCCTGGGCGAGCTTGGTGAGCAGGCCGGGCGTGCTCCCGCCGTCCGGGCTGAGCTGGTCCTCCAGCCGCTGCCCGCCGCGGACCTCGACGCGGCCGGTCTTTGCCTCCGGCGACAATATGCGCTGCACCGCCGCGGCCCCGGACATCCTCGACTTCATCAGGTAGAAACCGGGCTGGACGTGGTTGCTCTGCCGGTTCTCCTCGGCCGCGTTGGTGAACGCCGAGGACGAGGCCACCACGTCCGCCTTCGACAGCGTCTGCGCGACGTTGCTGACGGTGTCACCGGAGGAGACCTCCACGACGACTTCACCGCTGCCCTGGCCCTCGTAGTCCTCGTACGAACCGATGCGCAGGATCTGCATGGCGCCGTAGACCACGCCCACGCCCACCAGCAGCAGCACGCACACACCGGCCATCGCGGTGACCGAACCGCGCCGCTTGCGCCTGCGCAGCCGTTCCCGCCGTTGGCGGGCTTCCTTGCGGCTGCGCGGCGGCTCTCCGGCGTCGTCGGTGAACAGGCCGAGATCGTCGCTCACGAAAGGTCCTCTCAGGTGGTCTGCGACCGGGCGTCAAGCCATGCCTGCAAGATCTCCACTGCGGCGGCCTGGTCGACCACGGCGCGCTGGCGCTTACCGCGAACCCCCCGTTGGGAGAGAATGCGGCTCGCCGTGACCGTGGTCAACCGTTCGTCGTGAAAGCGCACCGGCACCGGAGCGATCCGCTCGGTGAGCGCTTCTGCGTACTTCCGCGCGGCTTCGGCGGCGCTGCCGTGATCGCCGCGCAGCGTCTTCGGGAGGCCGACGACCACCTCCACCACTTCGTGCTCGGCGACCAGGCCGGCCAGCTGCGCGAGGTCGCTGCCCGCGTCCTCGTCGCGGCGCAGCGTCACCAGCGGAGTCGCCAGCATCGGCGCCGGGTCGCTGAGCGCGATGCCGACGCGCACCGCGCCGACGTCCACGCCCAGCCGCCGCCCGGCGCCCGGGTCGGGCCGCTGGTGCTCGCTCACCCCTGGATCACCCGGTCCAGCTCCCGGCGCAGCGCGCCGATCGCCGCGGTGATGCCCGCGGGGTCCGATCCGCCGCCCTGCGCCATGTCCGGCTTGCCGCCGCCGCGACCGCCGACCTCGCCGGCGAACGCGGGCACCAGCTTGCCCGCGGCCAGCCCGAGGTCCTGCGCAGCGTCGTTGACACCGACGACGAAGGACACCTTGCCCTGCTCGGAGTCGGGCGCGAACAGCGCGACGACCGCGGGCCTGCCGGTCAGGCGCCCCCGCACCTCGCCCGCCAGCGCGCGCAGCGAGCCGCCGTCCACGCCGTCGGCGACCTGCTCTGCCACCAGGCTCACGCCGCGCACGTCGGCGGCGCGCCCGGCCAGGTCACCGGCCGAGGACAGCACCTGCTGCACCCGCAGCTGCGCCAGCTCCTTCTCCGCGTCGCGCAGCCGGCTCACCACCCCGGCGATCCGGTCCGGCAGGTCCTCGGCGGGCACCTTGAACTGCTCGGCGAGCTGGCTGACCAGCAGGTGCTCCTTGCCGATGTGACGCATGGCGTCCATCCCGACCAGCGCTTCCACCCGGTGCACCCCGGAACCGACCGAGGAGTCCGCGACCAGCTTCACCACGCCGAGCTGACCGATGCGCCCGACGTGCGTACCGCCGCACAGCTCGCGCGAGTAGTCGCCCATGTCGACCACGCGGACCTGGTCGCCGTACTTCTCGCCGAACAGCGCGACCGCGCCGAGCTCCATCGCCCGGTCCATCGTCGTGGTGTAGGAGGAGACCTCGACGTCGTTCTGCAGGTAGTCGTTGACCTCTTCCTCGACGCCGCCGAGCACCGAGGCCGACACCGCGGCGGGCGCGGTGAAGTCGAACCGCATCCGGCCGGGCGAGTTCAGCGAACCGGCCTGCGCCGCCCGCTTGCCGTAGGCACCGCGCACCGCGGCGTGCACCAGGTGCGTGGCGGAGTGCGACCGGGCGATGGCGCGCCTGCGCTGCTGGTCCACCTCGGCCTCCAGCGTGGTGTCCAAGCCCAGCTCGCCGGC
>NZ_JAFRFW010000780.1:0-1646 GCF_017434145.1 Saccharopolyspora sp.
ACGGCTCGGCCCTGTTCGTCGGCGTCCAAGGTGCAGGATTCGGCCCAATCCGCGGCGCCTTCGTCCGGCCGGACCTGCACGATCTGCACCGCACCGCACCGGGCGTCCGCGGCCTGGGCCCGCGGGTCCCGCGGCAGTGCGCGCGGGTTGAAGAACTGCACCACCCGCAGGCCGTTCAGCGGAGCGGGGCGTCCCAGGTGGTACGTGCGGACCGGTACCCGCGCGGTGCCGTCCCCCGCACTGCCGTCCCGCTCGGTGCTGTCTCCCTCGGTGCTGTCTCCCTCGGCGGGGTCGAGGAACAGGCAGGAGTCGTCGATCCGCACGACCGACTCCTCCTCGGCGAGCAGCACCGCGGACTCCTGCCCCTCGCGGACGAGCACCAGCGGCTCGTCCTCGGCTGCGGCGCATCCCGGCTCGGTCGCAACGGTGACCAGCCCGCCGGTCCGCTCGGTGTCCGCGCGGTAGGCGCTACTGGGCAACCGCGCGACCAGCTGCCCGGAGCCGCGCGTGCGCAGCTGCAGATCTCCCAGGTCCAGCCGCGGCCCGAGCCGGTGCACCCCGTCCGGACCGGGCTCCGGGCTCCGTCCCAGCGCGGGCACCGCGGTGATCAGGTCGAAGGTCGTGTGCTCGCCGGTCACCTGCACCGCGGCGTTGTGCAGCGGAGCCGGTTCACCGCGCCGGCGGGGTTCGCGCGCGGTGAGCAACCGCCCCGCCGGACAAGTGCGCTCTTCCGCGGGGTCGCGGGCAGCGATGGTGCCGCGCACCTGCCAGACGTTCGGGGTGTCGTTGTCTCGCGGTGCGGCCATGTTGCTCAGCGCGTAGCGGACGACCAGACCGCCTGGGCCCGCCGCGGCGCGCAGCAGCCGTACCGCCTCGGAAGTCTCCGCCTCGGGTAACCACTCCAGGCCGTCGGCGTCCACGGCGAACTGATGCACGACAGAGCGCCGGAACCAGGATTCCAGCGGGTGCTCGCCGACTCCGTGCACGTGCTGCGAGTTCTGCCAGCGAGGTGGCTGCGGGCCGTCGACCGCGCCGACCGCCATGTACCCGGTGTCGTGCGAGCGACCCTGGCGCCCGAAGCAGAACTGACCCGCCAGCACGGTGGTGGTCCAGTTGGACGCCGGGTCGACGTCGAAGACGCGAGCCCGGTTGTGCGTGGTCGCCAGGTGCTCGTTGAAGTGCCCCCACAGGTCCACCGCCCGCCCGAGCACCGGATCCTGCGCACCGGCCGCGCCCGGCACGCGCTCCCACCCGGTGATGCGGGCGTCCAGCCAGAAGTGCCCGTTGCCGCCGAAGTTCCAGCCCTTGGCGGTGCCGAACCGCCCGTCCGGCCGGAGCCGGCCGTCGGGTTCGAAGCGCTCGCCGAGCCCGTCGAGGTGCTCGTGGTACTCCGCGGCAGGCCGGTCCCGCGGGAACGGCGTGCCGTCCGCGGTCAGCGCCTCGTTCGCGGCCAGGTCGTAGCGCCCGCTGCGCGGGCCGGTGGGCAGCCGGGTGATCGCCGTACCGGCGAAGTGCAGCCGGGGCAGGTCGAAGATGCTCACTGTTTCCCCCTGTTCACCGCTGCGCCGCGCGGGCGCTCACGATCGTTGCGCGCGGTCGGCCGCACCGGTCCGCAACGCCGCGTCCACGGCGCCGGTGACGGCCAG
>NZ_JAFRFW010000781.1:0-17114 GCF_017434145.1 Saccharopolyspora sp.
CGCCGCCGGGCGCGGCGGCCGGATCGGGGCTGCACGGCCGCGGGTCGATGGCGCGGCCGCCGGGACGGGATCAGCGGATCAGGTGCGCCCGCTTCCACCAGCTCATTCCGGGCTTTCCGACCAGCCCGGCCTCGCCCAGGAAGCTCATGATCTTCTCCCCGCCCCAGTGCAGCGTCTCCTGGAAGTGCGGGTTCGCCCACGCGGCGGCGTGCCCGTCACGCGGGCGGATCCCGACGGACTTGTAGACCCGCGGGTTGATCAGGCTGAAGCAGACCGCGTAGGAGACGAACGCCGTCATGTACTGGTGGTAGGCCCGCTCGGCGGCGTTGCACTCGGCCATCCGCCTGGTGACCTCTTCGCGGGCGAAGGTGACGTGCCGGGCCTCCTCCAGCACGTGGATCCGGTTGACCATGCGCACCAGCGGTTGCACCTGCTCGTCGTACATCTGGTCGCGCTGGAAGCGGTCCAGGACCTCCTCGGCGACCAGGATCGAAGCGAACGCGGACGGCCCCTTCAGCAGGGCGGGCAGGATGCGGCCGCCCTGGCGCAGCAGCGGCACCGGCCCGTAGGCGGGCGCGCCGATGCGGTCCACCGCCTTGGCGAACATCGTGGAGTGCCTGCACTCGTCGGCGACTTCGGTCAGCGCGTACTGGGCGTGGCTGGTGCGCGGATCGGAGTTGTAGAACTCCTTGAGCAGCATCTGCATCAGCAGCACCTCGAACCAGAGGCCGTTCGAGGCGATGCTGGCGAACTCGTGCTTGGTCAGTTCGACGCGCTGCTGCTCGTCGAGCCGATCCCACAGGTGCGTGCCGTAGAGGCTGCAGCGCTTGAACGGGATGTACGGCGCGTCCTCGGCCAGGGGCGCGTCCCAGTCGATGTCCACGTCGGGGTCGTAGCTGTTCTTCGCCGACGACTTCAGCAGCCGGGCAGCGGTCTTCTCCCGGTCGTTGACCTGCAAGGTCCTGGTCATGGAAGTGCTCCTGTTCCGGTCGCGGGGTCTGCCGGTCGCGGTCGGTCGCCGCCCCGCGGCGTTGCATGTTACTTCGAGTAACAGCTAACTTGGGTAGCGTGAGCCAACGCACCCGGCCTGTCAAGGCCGCCTCCGAAGAGCCCGACCGCGGCGACGCCCGCCGCGAGCGCTGGCGCGAACACCGCCAGGCCCGGCGCGCCGAGTTCGTCGAGGCCACCGTCCGCGCCATCGCCGAGCACGGCGCCGAAGTCGGCATGGACGACATCGCCGCCACGGCCGGGGTCAGCAAACCCGTGCTGTACCGGCACTTCCACGACAAGAGCGACCTGTACCTGGCCGTCGGGCAGTGGGGCACCGAGCTGCTGATGCGCCGCCTCACGCCCGAACTCGCCAGGGACGGCAGCCCGAACCAGCGGATCCGGCGGCTGATCAGCACCTACCTCGGTGTGATCGAGCAGTACCCGGACCTGTACCGGTTCGTCGTGCGGCGCACCTTCGCCGACAAGCCGGTGCGCGACGACCCGGTCCTCGCGGAGAAGACCGAGATCGCCAATTCGCTCTCGCGGCTGCTCGGGCAGTACATGCGCGCGCTCGGGCTGGACTCCGGCGGCGTGGAGGCGTGGAGCCACGGGCTGGTCGGCATGGTGCAGGCCAGCGGTGACTGGTGGCTCGAACGGCAGTCGATGAGCCGGGAGGACCTCACCGGCTACCTGTCGCGGATCATCTGGCACGCCATCGACGGCGTGCTGCGCTCCGGCGGGATCGTGATCGACCCGGACGAGCCGCTGGAGCTGGTGGAGCTGGACACCCAGCTGCACCTGGTCGAGGACGAGGACGACGACCGCAACACCGGAAGTTGAGATCAGGAGCAGCCGTGACCGAGCTTACCGAGCCCGCCCAGCAGCGAACCGACCAGCAGCAGGCCGACCACGACGACGAGGACTACCGGGGCGCTGCGGTGATCTTCACCGCGGAGCGCGAGGTGGCGGTGGAAGTGGTGCTGCGCGGGCACTTCCAGCCCATCGACGGCCGCTTCCACTGGTACGGGCGACTGTCCGCGGACGAGGGCGTCACCGAACTCGCGGGCGGGCGCAAGACGGACGTGGTGCTGCGGACCAGGCAAGGCCAGGCGGTGGGCACGCTGTCCGACCCGGACCCGTGGAACCGGTTCCGGATCTCGGGGCTCGGCAAGCCCCCGTTCGAGATCCCGGATTCGGCGGACTGAACCGCCTGGGCGCAACGAGCCCGAAAAGCACCGTGCCCCCACTCGCGAGTGGGGGCACGGTCTTGCTCACTGGACGCCGAAACCGACCCGCTGCGACTCGGCGGGACCGATCTCGACGTAGGCCAGCTTGGCCGACGGCACCAGGTAGCGGCGCCCCTTCTGATCGGCCAGCGCCAGCACCCCGTCGGACGTCTTCAGCGCGTCGGCGACCAGCGACTCGACCTCGGCCTGGGACTGACCGCTGGCGACGGTGAGCTCGCGCGGGCTGTCCACGACGCCGATCTTGACCTCCACGCTTGACCTCCGTAGCTCGCTGCTGATGGTTACGCCACGAAAGGCTATCCCAGGCCCGCCCGACCGGGCCTGCACCCGGGGCGAACAGGCGTTACGCCCGGCGAGCGAGCGCTCTACACCGACCGCGTACGCAGAACCAGCTCGAAGACAGGCACTTCAGCCCAGGCCGAGGCGGGACATCCGCTTGGTGTGGTTGTTCTGCAACCGGCGGAACAGCGTGGCGATACCGGTGAGGTCGCCGGAGCCGGTAATGATCAACTCGGCCAGCGCGTCCCGCTCGGCGACCACCCGCTGCGCCTGCGTGACCGCCTCGCCCAGCAGCCTCCTGCCCCACAAGGTCAGCTTGTCCCGCAGCGAGCGGTCGTGCTCGCAGGCGGCCAGCACCTCCCGCTCGGCGAACGCGGAATGCCCGGTGTCGGCGAGCACGGTCAGCACCAGCTCGCGGGTGGACGGGTCCAGCCACTCCGCGACCTCGCGGTAGAAGTCCGCAGCGAGCCCGTCGCCGACGTACGCCTTGACCAGCGACTCCAGCCAGGAGTGCGGAGCGGTGGAGGCGTTGAACTCGTCGAACGGTTCGACGAACGGGCGCATCACCTCGGCGGTCACCACACCGCGGCGCGCCAGCGTCTCGTCCAGCATCCGGTAGTGCCCGATCTCGGCCGCGGCCATGCTGGCCAGCGCCGCCCGCCCGGACAGCGTGGGCGCCGTGCGGGCGTCTTCGGCCAGCCGGTCGAACGCGGACAGCTCGCCGTAGGCGAGGGCGGCCAGCAGGTCGACGACCCCCTCGGAGTACTTGGGTTCGGCCGGGTCGGCGTCGGAATCGGTCTCCGCGGCGGCCACGTCGGCCGCATTCTGGGTGGAGGCATAGGCCGAGCGGGGATCAGTCATACCCCGAAGCCTAAGCGCTCGTCGCCACCGGTTGTGGATCGGTGGCGCGGCGCCGAGCGGGCCCGACCGCGCGCGTCGGCCCGCCGGACGTGGTGGCCACCGGCACGTTGCCGACCGGGAACGCGGTGGTACCAGGTATCCTGGCGGTCGCAGAAGCCAATAGGCATCAGGCAACCGGCAGCGGACCCCTCTCCTCGCACGGAGTCGCAGGCTTTCGCCAAGCGGGCCACGGTCCCACCCCGTGCAGCAGCCGGTCGCCCGGAGACGGACAAGTGCGGGAGTCCCCGGGCGTTACCTGTGCCGGATAGACCGGCGGCAGGGGGCGCGGAGCGAGTTCCGCGCCGTGATGCCGACCGAAACCAGCAGCGGGACCACCGCTGATCGAACAGGGGCGCGCACCATCACATCGGTGACCACGAGCACGAGGAACGCGATAGTCGCGACCGGCCGCGCAGTGGACGCGGCCACCGTGCCGGAGGGCGTCGCCGCCATGCCGGCCGAACCGGCCGGGCGAGAGCGCGCCGGTATTTGAGAGAGGCGATCACTCTGACCCTCAACAACGAACTGGCCGAACAGGCCACCGACGAACCGTCGACCCAGCACGGCACCGAGGACGCGCACGCTTTCGAGCACAGCGAGACCGGCGCCCCCGACGAGGAGGCCGCGCCGCTGCACGCGGAGAGCAGCGCCCCCGACACCCCGACCTTCGCCGAGCTGGACGTGCACCCGGAGATCGTGCGCGCGCTGGGCGAGGCGAACATCGAGCACACCTTCGCGATCCAGGAACTGACGCTGCCGCTGGCACTGCGCGGCGAAGACCTGATCGGGCAGGCCCGCACCGGCACCGGCAAGACGCTCGGCTTCGGCGTCCCGCTGCTGCAGCGGCTGCAGGTGCCCGGCGACGGGACTCCGCAGGCGCTGGTCGTGGTGCCGACGCGCGAGCTGTGCGTGCAGGTGGCGCGGGACCTCACCGACGCGGGCAAGCACCTGGGCATCCGCACCCTCGCGGTCTACGGCGGGCGGCCGTACGAGCAGCAGATCGAGGGCCTCAAGGCGGGCGTCGACCTGGTCATCGGCACTCCCGGCCGGTTGCTGGACCTCGCCGAGCAGCAGCAGCTGGTGCTGGGCAAGGTCAACGGGCTGGTGCTGGACGAGGCCGACGAGATGCTCGACCTCGGCTTCCTGCCGGACATCGAGCGGATCCTGCACATGGTGCCGGAGCAGCGCCAGACGATGCTGTTCTCGGCGACCATGCCGGGCCCGATCCTCACGCTCGCTCGCACGTTCCTGAACAAGCCGACGCACATCCGCGCCGAGCAGGCCGACGCGGGCGCCATCCACGAGCGCACCAAGCAGTTCGTCTACCGCGCGCACGCGATGGACAAGACCGAGCTGCTCGCCCGGGCGCTGCAAGCCGAGGACCGCGGGCTCACGATGATCTTCACGCGGACCAAGCGGACCGCGCAGAAGCTCTCCGACGAGCTGGTCGAGCGCGGGTTCGCGGCCGCGTCGGTGCACGGCGACCTCGGGCAGGGCGCCCGCGAGCAGGCGCTGCGGGCGTTCCGCTCCGGCAAGGTCGACACGCTGGTCGCCACCGACGTCGCCGCCCGCGGCATCGACGTGGCCGCGGTGACGCACGTGGTCAACCTGCAGTGCCCGGACGACGAGAAGACCTACGTGCACCGCATCGGCCGCACCGGCCGCGCCGGGCGCGAGGGCGTGGCGATCACGCTGGTCGACTGGGACGAGGAATCCCGCTGGAAGCTGATCAGCGACACGCTCGGCCTGGACAAGCCGGAGCCGGTGGAGACCTACTCGACCTCGGCGCACCTCTACGCCGACCTGGGCATCCCCACGGACGCGAGCGGGCGGCTGCCGCTGTCCAAGCGCACCCGCGACGGCCTGGCGGCCGAGCCGGACGAGGACGCCAAGCGCAAGCGCAAACCGCGCAGGCGCACCCGCGGCGGCTTGAGCGTCGAAACCGGCAGCCAGCCCGCCGAATCCGGCGGTGACGCCGAGAAGACCGCTGGCCCGCGCAAGCGGCGGCGCAGGCGCCGCGGCGGTGGCGGCGGTTCGGCGGGCAACACCGACTCCGCCGCGGAATGACCCGACGGTGCGCCGCGTCGTCTCGCTGAGACCGGTCCGCCGGTAGGCGCTGACGACACGGCGCCGCGAGGTGTCATCGCCCGCCCATCCCGGCCGGCCGCGAACGGCCGATCCTGCGGCGGGCGCTTGGCCGAGCGGACCGACCGGGTGGCTAGGCTCGGCGGGCGAGCACCGAGATGCGGGCCCGATCGCCGGAATGCGGCCCGGTCACCGGGATTCGGCCCAGTCACCGGACTACAGCCCAGTCACCGGAACTACAGGGAGTGCAGTGGTACGGCCGGAACGGCGGACGCGGTCCGACCTCGTCGCGGTGGCGCTGATCCTGGTGGCGGTGGTCGTCGCAGGCCTGGTCGTGTGGCTGCGCAGCGACGCCCGCGCCACCGACTCCGAACCCGCCCAGCGCTCCATCCAGCGCGCCGCCGAGCCCGCGGAGGTTCCCGCCGCGCTGCGCGAAGCCTGGCGCGCCCCGAGCGCGGCAACCCCACAACCGGTGGTCGCCGGTCCCGCAGCGGTCAGCGCCGAAGGCGGCGAGGTGCTCGGCCACGACCCCGCCACCGGTGCGGTCCGCTGGCGCTACGCGCGGGACCTGCCGCTGTGCACGGTCGGGTCCGAGTGGAACCGGGCGATCGCGGTGTACCGCAAGGAAGCCAACTGCAGCGAGGTCAGCACGTTGCAGGGCAGCACCGGGGTGCGCGGACCCGCCCGCAACTCCGATGCCGAGTTCGGCACCCGGCTGCTCAGCGACGGCACCTACGTCACCGCAACCGGGCAGCGGGTGCTCGGCACCTGGCGTTCCGACCTGGTGCGGACTCAGCAGTACGGGATCATGCCCGCGCTGAAGAACGCCAACAACAACATCCGCCGCCCGGACTGCAGCTACCCCTCCACCGCCGTCGGCAACGGCCGCATCGCGGTGATCGAGGACTGCCCGACCGACGTGCACAAGCGGCTGACCGTGCTCAAGGCGCACCCGCAGGACAACGAGCAGCCGGAGGAGGTCTTCAGCACCGTCCTCGGCGGCTCCGAGGCCACGGCGGTGTCGGTCACCGGGAACCGGACCGCGGTGTTCCTGCGCGACACCGGGCAGCTCGTGGTCTACAACAACGCCACCGGCAGCGTGCAGTCCCAGTTCCCGATGCCTGCGGGCGCTCCCGTCCCCGCGGACGGGGTGGAGCCGGTGTCGCCGGACAAGGTGTGGACGGTCGCCGTGCGCCCGGACGTGCCGCAGCGGGAGCGGACCGCGCGAGCGCTCGCGGCCGCGTTGAGCCGCTTCGACCCGCGGATCACCGAGCAGTCCGTGCTCGCCGGGCTGACCGCCGCCACTCCGGAACAGCCGTACCGGGTGAGCACGCTGAACGACGAGCAGTACGAGCAGGTCGAGGACAAGGTGCGCGGCATCGGCGGGGCTTCGGTCAGCGGGATGCGGTACTGGCACACCGGGACCGGCACGGTCGCGTTGGACTCGGCCACGCTCGAACCGCTGTGGACGGTCCCGGACACGCTCGGTCCGGGTGCGCTGTTCGGTGGCAAGCTGCTCGTGCCCGTCCGCGACGGGCTCGCCGTGGTGGATCGCAACACCGGGGCCCGCGAGCGGACGATCCCGATCGACCGGCAGGGCTGGCAAGGCCCGGTGCGCGTCGACTCGGTTGGTTCAACGCTGCTCGAACAGCGGGGTCCCACACTCGTCGCACTGCGCTGAGCAGTCCGCGGGCCGAGCAGTCCCCGGGCTGAGCGGCATCCGGGCTGAGCGGCACCCGGCACGCAGCTCCAGCGGCCGCGCCAACTCGCGCAGCCCTACAGCCACCACGAGAACCACAGGGACCCGAGCACCACCAGCAGCACGCCGGAGATCGCCGCAGCACCGGTCCGATCGCGCCTGTGGTCACCCACGGCCTGCAAGAACACCGCGACCACGCCGCCGATCACGTGGCCGCTGATCGTCCCGATGCCCGGGCCGGTCCAGCCGTGCTGACCCGCCCAGATCTGCATTCCGATCAGGCTCAGCGCCAGCACCACGAAGCCGTAGGCCAGCGATCCGCTGATGCCGCGCAGGAACGTCCCGAACCGGGTCGGCCGGGCGACCGGAGCGCGGCGGGCGTGCTTGGGCTCGTCGTCCGGCGGTTGCGGCGGAGGCGGGCTCTGCGGCTCCGCGGGGGCGGTTTCCCGGCGAGTCGCCGCGAGCCGCGGCTGTTCCGGCGGCGTTTCCGGTGCGGATGGCTGAGCGGGCTGCTGCGACGCGGATCCCACGCGCCTGGGGCGCGGACTCACGGCGCGTTCCGGCCAGGTGCCCACCTTGCCGCCCTCGGGCCGGCGGGCCTGGTGCAGCGCCTGCGGCGCCCGGCGGTGCTTACCACCGAAGTCGCCGGTCGCCGGGTTCCCCGGCCGTCCGCTCGGTTCCATCTGGTTCCCCTGGTCCGTCACTCGGCCAACCCGGCCCACGGTGTCGCCGCGGATGCCGCCTGCTGCCCTTCCGGGCAGTGCGCCCGGAAATCGCACCAGGAGCACTGCCTACCGGGTCTCGGCGGGAAGGTGTCCGCTCCGCGGTGCCCGGCCTCGAACGCGCCGGAGGCCGCGTCGAGTTCCCCGGCCCGCTGCTGAGCCCATTCCACGTGCCGCCCGAGAGACTCCTCGCTGTGCTGCCAAGCCGCCACCGACCCGGTCGGCAGGTGGTGCAACTCCACTCGCCCGGTGGGCGCGCGCAGCGTCTTGCGCGCTGCGGTCGCGTACAGGGCCAGCGCGGGCGAATCGCGCGCGTCGGCCTCGGTGAGCTGCCTGCGGCCGGTCTTGTAGTCGACGACGACGAGCTCGCCGTCCCTGCGGTCGATCCGGTCCACCCGGCCCTCGGCGATGATCGTGCCGGTCGCGGCGGAGACCCATCGCTCCACCGCCACCGGCGCGGCGTCGGTTCGCTCGGCGTAGCCGGAGACCCAGTGCTGCGCCCGCTCGCGGTAGTCGGCGGCCTGCGCGGCATCGGCGAAGCCGTCGTTCTTCCAGCACTTGCGCACCAGCGCAGCCGCCCGTTCCGGGCTGCGCTGCTGCGCGGGCAGGTCGAAGAAGATCCGCAACGCGTTGTGCACGGCAGCGCCGAGCGTGCTGGCGGCCTTAGCGCCCGCGCGTGGCGGCGCGGGCCGGTCCAGATAAGCCATCCGGAACTTGCGGGGGCAACTCGCCCAGGTCGCCAGCTTCGCCGGGGTGACCCGGACTAGCTTGCTGGGAATGCCTTCGAGGCCGAGCTGGTCCTGCACGTGCCCCACATTACGCAGCATTGCCGCGATGCCGGGATTCCCCCCGTGACGCGCGAAAAACTCACTCGGTCGGCCCGTTCGGCGGTACCGGTACGGCCGAACACGCCTTTCTGGCGTCGTTCGCACTGCGCCATTCGGCGCAACCGTCCGACTACCGTTTCTGCAGGAGCCGACGAAACCCGGGGCAAGCGTCTCGGAGCGCGGAACGAGCTCCGAGACCAGCCCTCAGAACGAGTGGCCGAAGATTCGGCTTCCGGTGCACTTGGCGGCCAGGCGCTCCAGCGATTCCGGCGCGGTCGTCTCCTGCCCGATCCGGATCGTCTTGTTCGTGCCGTGGTAGTCGCTGCTCCCGGTCGGCACCAGGTCCAGCTCCGCCGCGAGACCGCGCAGCTGCGCCCGCGTCGGCTCGTCCTGATCCGGATGATCGACTTCCACGCCGGTCAACCCGTGCGCGGCCAGCTCGCCGACCATCTCGGCGTTGATCACCGGCCCGCGCGCCCGCGCGAACGGGTGCGCCAGCACGGTGGCTCCGCCCGCTTCGCGGATCATCTCGATCGCACGCAGCACCGGCGTATCGGTGCGCGGCAGGTAGTACCGGCCGCCACTGCCGAGGTACCGCGCGAACGCCTCGTCCACGCTGCCCGCCATGTCCGCGCGCACCAGCGCCCGAGCCAGGTGCGGCCGCCCGCCCGGGGAGTCCGGCGGCAACCCGGCCATCAGCTCGTCGGGGTCGACGGGGAAGCCGTCGTCGGCCATCCGCCGGGCCATCTGGTGGAGCCGGGACCGGCGTTCCGCCCGCAACCTGGCCTGTTCCTGCTGCAGCGCCGGTGATTTCGGGTCGAACAGGTAGGCCAGCAGGTGCACCGTCACCGCCCGGCCGTTGCCGTCCGGGCAGGTGCAGGACAGCTCCGCACCCGGCACCACCCGCAGCCGCGTGCCCGCCACCGCGTCCGCCGCTTCGTCCCACCCGGCGGTCGTGTCGTGATCGGTGAGCGCGATGACGTCCAGTCCGGCGGCGAGCGCGCACGCGACCAGCTCCGCCGGCGTGTCGGTGCCGTCGGACTCGGTGGAGTGGGTGTGCAGGTCGATGCGCACGCTTGGCCTTTCCGCTCGGGAGCCCGGCTACGGGAATCGTGGGAACACTTCCCGTCCCAGTCTCGCCGATGGCTCCACCGCACCGGGCCGCAGCCCTCGCCCTCGGGGTCCGCGCACGCGAAACCGGGGCCGCGGGAAACCCGCGGCCCCGGTGGGGCACGACTCAGCTGGGGAGTTTGGCCTTGCGCTTGCCGACCGCGGCGCGGCGGGCTTTGAGCATCGAGAACCGCTCCTGCTGCGCCTTCTTCTCCCCGAACACCAGGTAGGAGATCGCGTCCTCCACCTCGTCCGGGTTCGGCACGTAGCTGATCCGGTTGAGCGCCTGGATCTGACCGGCCGACTCGACCACCAGCGTGCCGTAGCCGAACATGCGCCCGGCCAGCGAGCGCTGGAACGTCAGGTCGGTGACCTTGCCGATCGGCATCATCGCCACGTTGGTGGTGAAGATCCCCTCGGCGATCAGGAAGCGCTTGTCGGTGACGACGATCCGCTCCACGTACCAGTCCAGGACCTGGTAGGTGAACCGCAGCAGCACGACCAGGCCCAGGTACCAGAGGACGTTGATCGGGATGCGCATCTCCGGCGAGCCGTCCTGCGGGAACAGCCCGGAGACCAGCACCAGACCGATGAGCAGCCCGACCGCCTCGAACAGTTCCCAGACCAAGCTGGCCCAGTGCCTGCGGAGCCGGATGACCCGTCGCTCGGTTTCGAGCAGGTACTCGTCGGGATCTCTCGGCGCGAACACGTCAACCGCCTCTCAGCGCTACACGAAGACGTTCTGCATGAACAGGATGACCGACTCCGCGGCTCCCTGGAGGCTGCCGCCGACCCCCTTCACCACGCCACCGGCCTGCGTTGGGGCGGCGAACAGGAAATAGAGGAGGAAGGCGACCCCGGCCCATGTCAGGATCTTTTTGACGTTCACTGCGATGCACCCCGTCCGAAACTGCCTGTGATCAAAGTGGCGCCTGCCGATCTGTTGTACCGCACTCGGCGCCGCTAGGGCAGCCATGTACCGCGCTTGGGGCAGCGGAAGACCGCTCGGCGCGGATCAGCTACCGTCCGTGTCGGTGATCGTAGCGAAAGAGCCCTACATCCGTTGCGTGGGAGCCGTGGTGCACGCCGCGGACGGACGATTGTTGCTGGTACAGCGGGCGAACGAGCCCGCGCGGGGGAAGTGGTCGCTGCCGGGTGGGCGCGTGGAGAGCGGAGAAACCGATCATTCGGCGGTACGGCGCGAGGTCGCCGAGGAAACCGGACTCTCCGTGATCGTCGGTGCGCTGCTCGGGCGCGTGGTCCGGCCCGGCCGCGGTGCCGGCTACGAGATCTTCGACTACGCCTGCCGAACCGGCGAGACCGCTCTTTTCCCTGGTGACGACGCTGCCGACGCGATGTGGGCGGATGGTGCGACGTTCGCCACAATGCGCGCCGACGGGCTGCTGACCGAAGGTCTGGCGGACGCGTTGCGGTCTTGGAGCAGCCTTCCGCGGGAGATCCCTCCCGAGTGATCTCGGCATTTCCGGCATTTCGTCGAACCGTGATCGTGATCTGCGATTTTCACCCGTTTCGCCGTGCCGGGGGCGTGTCGTATCGCACCGCTTACCACCCCCGACCGCTCGATCGACACCGGGTATGGTGAGTCGCTGGCCGGTGCGAGCAAGCGGCGACCGGCCGATCCCCGGCAGGAGTCCACGGCCAGGAGGAGGTGAGGGATCGTGAGCGGCAGTGCCGATAGCGCGCTTCCGAGTAGTACCAACCGCATCCCCGCCTGGGAGGCCATCCGAGACTAGGCCGGTTCCAGGCGCCGGACCCAGGGGTCGCAGGCGCCGGCGGGGATGCGCGATCCGGGATGTGATCTCGCCCAGGCCCGAACCCCCGCCGTTGGAGGTCCCGCCGTGCCCAGCCTGCCTTCGCTCGTCCGGCGCAATCGCGGTGCGCGCAACCACCGCCGCACCCCTGCGGCTCCGGTCGCCGAGTCGGCCTACATGGTCGACTGCGGCGTCTACGTCGACGGCGCCCGGTTGCCCGGGAACTGGACGCACGCCGCGGCGATCGAGGAAGTCCGCAGGCGCGACTCCGGTTTCGTCTGGATCGGGCTGCACGAACCGGACGAAACCCAGCTGGGCGTGCTCGCCGAGACCTTCGGCCTGCACGAGCTCGCGGTCGAGGACGCGGTGCACGCGCATCAGCGCCCGAAGCTGGAGCGCTACGACAGCACGCTGTTCATGGTGCTCAAGACCGTCCGCTACATCGCGAACGAGAAGCTGACCGCGAACAGCGAGATCGTCGAGAGCGGCGAGCTGATGGCCTTCGTCGGCCGCGACTTCGTGATCACCGTGCGGCACGGCAAGCACGCCGGGCTCGCGGCCGTCCGCAAGCAGCTGGAGGCCGATCCGGAGCAGCTCGCGCTGGGTCCGGCAGCGGTGCTGCACGGCATCTCGGACTACGTGGTGGACAGCTACCTGGAGGTCACCGAGGCCATCCAGGACGACATCGACGAGATGGAAGCCGCGGTGTTCGCGCCCCGCACCAAGATCGAGGCCGAGCAGATCTACCTGATGAAGCGCGAGGTCATGGAGCTGCGGCGGGCGGTGATGCCGCTGGCGAAACCGCTGCAGCGGCTGGCCGAGGGCTACACCCCGGCGGTGCCGGAGCAGGTGCGCTCGTACTTCCGCAACGTCGAGGACCACCTGACCACGGTCTCCGAGCGGGTCGCGTCCTTCGACGAGCTGCTGACCACGCTGGTCGACGCCACGCTGGCCAAGATCACGCTGCAGCAGAACACCGACATGCGCAAGATCTCCGCGTGGGTCGCGATCATCTCCACGCCGACGATGATCGCCGGGATCTACGGGATGAACTTCGAAACCATGCCCGAGCTGCAGTGGGCTTTCGGCTATCCGGTGACGCTGCTGGTCATGATGATCGCCTGCGTGGTGCTGTTCAAGATCTTCCGCAGGAACAGGTGGTTGTGACCGTGTGTTGTAACGTGTTGAGCCGTCCGTGCGATGTACTGGACGGTGCCGCACCACCTCAGGTGCGCACGGTCATCGGAAATGCACAGCCGTCGGGTGCGCCATGAGGGGCACCCGGTCATGAGACGGACGCAGTCCCCGGGTGCGCACGGTCCCGATCTTCATCGATCAACCGCCGCTGGGCGCCCTGCCGAGATTCCCCCGCCGTGCCGTTGGGAGGTAGCCGTGTCGATCACTTCGCGCGTCAATGGGCCGCGCCGGGACGCGATGGGATCGCGTGCGTTCGCCCGCCGCCGGCTGCCGCTGGGCGGCTCCGGCAAGGCGCGCCCCGGTCGAAGTCCCGTGCCGCGCCGGGTCCGAAAACCCGGCGCGATGTGGGACGCGACGCCCGTTTTCGCCGCGCACGCCCGAGCTGCGCGCGCCTGAGCCGCGCACGCCGGGATCGCGCTGATCCCGCGGCGGCAGCGCCCCACATCGTGAGCCGCAAGTTCGATTCGATCGTCTCGCTCACGCTGCCGGGAGGCACCGTCATGACTCGTCTCGCCACCAACAAGCTGACCCTGCTGTTCGCGCTGATCATGGGCTGGATCTTTACCCTGTTCGTGATCATCTCGCAGCAGCTCTGAGGGCCCACGACGCGGCCGGAGTCCGTCCGGGTGAGCCGTCCCGCCTGCCCGGCTCACCCGTTGCGCGGACGCCGCCGGTCGGCGCGCTGATTCCGGGTTAGAAACCCCGCACCGAAACTCGCTGCGCAAGGAGTGGTGCGGATGTTCGTCCCCAAGCGTCCCGGCGGCGCCCTGCTCGCGCCCGTGCTGATCGTCCTGTGCACGGCCGCGCCCGCGCAGGCGCACCCGCGGATTCCTGCGGATGCCCGGATCGTCGAGCTCACCAACCAGGCCAGGGCGGCGGCGGGCTGCGGCCCGCTCGTCCCCGACCCGCGGCTGATGGGCACGGCAGGCGATCACGCCGGTGACATGGCCGGGCACGACTACTTCGCGCATTCCCGGCCGTTGAGCCGACTGCTGCACCTGCTGCCCGGAGCCGGGCGGGTCGGCGAGAACATCGCCGCGGGCCGCGGGGCCGCGGACAGCACGTTCCAGCAGTGGATGAACAGCCCCGGCCATCGCGCGAACATCGAGGACTGCGCCTACACCAGCATCGGCGTCGGCCACGGCTACTCGCCGCACAGCCGCTACGGCCACTACTGGGTCCAGCAGTTCGCAGGCCCCTGACCCCGCCGCGCTACTGCGAAGGTTGCGGGCGCATCGCCAGCCGGGCCAGCAGGTTGCGGCCCTGTTCGGCGTGCCGGGGTTGGGCGAGCACGTCGTAGCGGCCTGCGACGAGCTGGCTGGCGGAGGAGAAGTCGCGGCGGCCGCGCATCGAGGCGTAACCGGCGGCGGCGAACACCAGCCCCACCAGCACACCGCCGCCCAGCCCCACCAGCACGGAGCCGAGCAGGTTGCCGCCGGAGGTGGCCGACCAGGCCACCAGCAGCCCGAAGAACAACCCGATCCACGCGCCGGAGGCCGCGCCGCTGCTGAGCACCCGCGTCCAGTTCAGCCGCCCGGTGATCCGTTCGACCAGCATCAGGTCCACGCCGACGATCGTGACGTCCTGCACCGGGAAATCGCTCTGCACCAGGTGGTCGACCGCGCGCTGCGCTTCTTCGTAGGTGCCGTAGGAACCGATCGGCCACCCCGTGGGCGGGGTCGGCATGTTCGGTGAACCCGGCGCCGACCGGGCCGGGCCGGAAAACGGGTAGGACACCGCTGACACCTCCGTGGAGCGCACAACCTGCCGGGACGCGGAGACGCCGGTCGTCCGCAGGGGTTCTGCCACCGACCGTTTCGTGCCCCGTTGTCCCTTGACCCCAGGCTACCCGGTCACCCCGGGGTGGAGATCGACTCGGGGCGTGGTGCCCGCAACGACCACGGTCCGATCGGCGCGCGCCCGCCGGTGACCGTGCGCAGTGCGCGGCCGGCCGCCTTCCGGTCGGTCCACCAGGAGTAGCCGAGCACGGCGAGGATGAACGGAACCACGTCGCCGACGGCGAAGTCGCCCGCCTGCTCGATGCCGGGCACCCCGGAGAGGCCGCCGACCAGCAGGCTCAGCGAGTTGTTCGCCACGTGCAGGCCGATCGCGGCCTCCAGTCCGCCGGTGCGCACGGTCAGCCAGCACATCGCGCCCGCCATCACCAGCAACTCGCACCACACCAGCGGGTCGGTGTAGCCGTGCCCGCCGAGGAACAGCACGGAGGTGAGCACGATCGCCGGCCACGGCGTGCGGAACCAGGCGGTGAAGGTCTGCAGCAGGAAACCGCGGAAGACGAACTCCTCGGCGGCGCTTTGGAACGGGACCAGTAGCAGCGCCAGGATCGCCACCCGCGCGTAGGCCCACCAGCCGGGGAAGCCGGGCCCGGTGGGCGTGCCGGTGATCCAGCTGATCAGCCCGGCAACGCCGAACGCCACCGCGAGCACGAGCGCGGCGCGCAGCAGGCACTCGCCCAGCCACGGCCACCGCAACCGGCCTTCCACCCCGGCGAGTTCGCCCATCGGCCGCTGCTGCACCCACTTCGTGGTCAGCAGCACCGGCGGAAGCAGTGCGACCAACGCGCCGAACGACACCACCAGCAGCACGAAATCGTCCTGCAGGACCTTGTCGATGACCGCGGGGTCGGCCAGCAGGATCGCCGCGTGCGTCTGCTCGAAGCCGAGCGGGAACAGCGTGAACAGCACGAGCAAGGTCATCGCCGCGATCAGCGCGACGAAGGCGAACAGCACCGCCACGAGCAGCGCGACCAACGGCCGCCACCAGGTGTGCGCGGTGTTGCGCGCGAGCAGGTGGTACGGGGTGCCGGGGGCGGCCGAGGGCCGCACGGTCTGCTGCTGCGAGAAAGCGCTCACGCCGATGATCGTAATGGTCAGGACTCCGCCGCCGGGGTCGGCGCGCTCGCCCGGACGTCGGCGGGCGGCGTGCTTTCGCCTTCGGAGCGTTCCGGCCGTGGGCGGGGACGCAGCAGGTCGGCACTGGACAGCAGCACCATCTGCGCGTAGGCCGCGACGAGCGTGGTCGGCAGCAGCCAGCCGGTATCACCGAACCTCGGGATCACCACCAGCACCGCCACCGCGAAAACGGCCGCCGACAACACCGCAGCCAGCAACCGGCCGGAGGCGCGGTACCCCAACGCGGCAAGCCAGGTCAGCACTACGGCAACCCCGGCCACACCGGTCGGCCCGAGCCGGAAACCGGCGTTCGCCGCCCACAGCAACACCGCCACCAACGCCGCTGCGACGAAGCAGGCGGGAACCCAGCGGCCGAGGCCGTGCCCGTGGCTCATCAGCCGGTAGCCGAGCCACAGCGCGAATACCGCCGCTAGCAGGAACGCCACCGCGGAAACCGCGGTGAGCTGGAACGGGGCGAAGCCGAACGGTGCGTGGACGTAGCCCCGGCCCGGGAGGATCGCGCAACCTGGCGAGGATCGCAGCGGTAGGGGCGAGCAGTGTCCGGCAACGCCCGGAACCGCTCCGCCGATCCCGGTCAAGCCCACCGCGCCCGCGCCCAGGAACGCCACCAGCGCGGCCCTGCGGGGTGCGGCGATCGCCAGCACCACGGCCATCAGGAGCGGTTTGACCAGCGTCATCGCCCACCGGCCGAGGAACCGCAGCACTCCGGTGCTACCCGGGCGCACGGCGCGGTAGGCGATGAGGCCGGAACGGATCGCGATCGAGGCCGTCCGGCGCTCGCCCAGATCGCCGACCCGTTGGCGGCCCACGGCGTACCGCCGCACGTCGTTGCCGAGCCGCTGCGGCTCCGGCACGTCCGGTTCCTGCGGCTCACCCGGATCGGCGCCGGTTGCGACGGTGCCGACGAACGGCAGCTCGCGCGCGGCGATGGTCCAGTGCAGCCGTTCGTTGACCAGCGCCTTGGTGGAGGTCAGGGCGTGCTCCTGGTCCGGGGCGTCGAACAGCGCGGTCAGCTCGGCGCGGACCTGATCGGCGTGCTTGCTCCACAACTCGCCGAGGAAGTCCCGCCAGCCCTCGGATTCCGCAGCCTCGCCGAGCTCCTGGCGGGTCGGCGTGGTGACGATCGCGCGGAACCGCTCGGCCAGGCCGCTGGCGCCGAGGTCGGCGTTGTGCCGCACCAGCCGTTGCGGTGCCACCAGCAGCTCGGTCAGCGCGGATGCGGCGTCCAGTCGGCCCCACATCCAGTCGTTGGCCCGCCAGCGCGCGGACAGGAACGCGCCGAAGTTGCCGAGGTCCCCGCCGCGCACCTTGTCCGCCACGCGCAACTCGCTCGCGTCGCCGCGCGCGAGCGCC
>NZ_JAFRFW010000079.1:0-5152 GCF_017434145.1 Saccharopolyspora sp.
CAGGGCGAGCAGCCGTCCGCGCCGGACTACGAGCAGCGGCCCGGCCAGGAGCAGCAGCGGCCGGCATACGGGGAAGGCGCGGCGCCCAGCGTCTCGGTACCGACCCGGTCCAGCGGCGGCTATCCGACACACACCGGCAACCAGGGCATGAGCGGTTCGCTGCCGCAACGCCCGATGCCGGTCGCCGACGACAACGACGACGACGTGGACATTCCCCCCTTCATGCGGCGGTGATCGCCGCAGCGGCATGGGCGAGAATCGGCACCGGGGCGAGGTTTCGCCCCGGTGCCCGTTCGTGCGGGCACCCTTCGTCGGCCGGGGCGCAGCCCCGGAGCAGGGAGGCACAGGGTGCGGATCCGGCGCGTGATCACCACGCGGGAAGGCGGCAGTTCCGGGCCGCCGTTCGACTCGTTCAACCTCGGCGGCCGCGTCGGTGACGACCCCGCCGCGCTGGTTGCCAACGAGCGCAAGCTCGCCGAGGGCATCGGGCTCGGCCGGGAACGGCTGGTGTGGATGGAGCAGCTCCACGGCAGGCACGCGGCGCTGGTCGACGGTGCGCAGCCGGAGCCGGTGGAGGCCGCGGACGGGTTGGTGACCGCGCAGCCGAACCTGGCACTGGCGGCGCTGGTCGCGGACTGCGTGCCGGTGCTGCTCGGTGATCCGGTCAGCGGCGTCGTCTCCGCGGTGCACGCCGGGCGGGTCGGTGCCCGGGTGGGCGTGCTGGTCGCCGCGCTCAAGACGATGCAGCAGGCCGGAGCGCACGTCGACCGCGTCGAGGCACTGCTCGGCCCCGCTGCCTGCGGCGAGTGCTACGAGGTGCCGGCCGCGATGCGCGACGACGTCGAGCAGCACCTGCCGGGCAGCGCCTGCCGCACTCGCAAGGGAACTCCCGGCCTGGACCTGCGCGCGGGGCTGTGGGAGCAGCTCGCGGGCGCGGGCATCGGCAAGATCGGGGTTGATCCGCGCTGCACGATGGAAACCCGGGAACTGTTCAGCCATCGCCGCGACGGACCCCGCACCGGTCGCTTCGCGGCCGTCGTGTGGGCCGAACCCGAGGAGGGGCCGTGACCGACGACGACTGTCGCCGCGCGGAGCTGGCGGAGTCGCTCAAAGAGGTCCACGAGCGCCTCGCCGCGGCGTGCCACGCCGCCGGTCGTGCGCCGGCTGAGGTCGAGCTGCTGGCGGTCACCAAGACGTTCCCGGCGCGCGACGTTGCGCTACTGTCCGACCTGGGATTGCGGGAGTTCGCGGAGAACCGCGAGCAGGAGGCGCGCGGCAAGGTCGCCGAGTTCGACGAGTTGCGCCCGCGCTCCGGCGCCCGCTGGCACATGGTCGGCCAGCTGCAGCGGAACAAGGCGCGTTCGGTGGTGCGCTGGGCGGACGTCGTGGAGTCGGTGGACAGTCCGCGCCTGGTCGAGGCGTTGGACCGGGCGACGGCGAACGCGCTCGCAGCGGGGGAGCGGACACGCCCGCTCGAAGTTCTCGTTCAGGTGAACTTGGACGAGGCGCGGGGCCGCGGCGGGTGCCCACCTGCGGAGGTCAGGTCACTCGCAGAGGTGATCACGACGACGAGTGAGCTGCGGTTGCGGGGAGTGATGGCGGTGGCTCCGCAGCACGTCCGGCCGGAAGTGGCGTTCGACACACTTTCCGAGATCGCCGCACGGCTGCGCCAGGATCACCCCGAGGCTGAAGAAATCTCGGCGGGCATGAGCGGAGATCTGGAGAGTGCCGTAGCGCACGGGTCCACGCGAGTGCGTGTCGGAACAGCGTTGCTAGGAGGCCGCGGGCTAATCTCGCCGTAGCCAGCGGCGGGGGGTCGACGGCCGGTCGTACCGCGCTCGGCTCGTAGGAGTCGCGGAGGAAGGTCATGCCATGAGCGCTCTGCACAAGCTGAAGGCATATTTCGGCATGGTCCCGGCCGACGAGATCGAGGAATTCGAGGACGAGACCTACGCCGACCGCCAGTACGACCGCCACCCGGTCGACGACGGCTACGACGCCCCGGCCGACCGGATCGGCGGGCGCCGCCGCGTCGGCGTGCGCGGCGGTTACCAGCCGGAACCCGCGAGCGAGCCCTACGAGGACGTGCCGCGCGCGGACGATCACCGGGAGGTGAAGCCCCCGGTCCGCAGGCAGTGGCCCGCGGAGGCGCCGTCCCGCCCGGCGGGCGGCGAACGCGAGTCGGTCTCCCGGCTGCGCGCGGTCACCGACACCGGCAGCATGTTCAACTTGAGCAAGATCACAACGCTGCATCCGCGCAGTTACAGCGAGGCGCGCACGATCGGCGAGCAGTACAGGGACGGCAGTCCGGTGATCATGAACCTGACCGAGATGGACGAAGCGGACGCCAAGCGGCTGGTCGACTTCGCCGCAGGTCTGGCCTTCGCGCTGCGCGGTTCGATCGAGAAGGTCACCAACCGGGTGTTCTTGCTCTCACCGCCGAACGTGGACGTCGCGGCCGAGGACAAGCGCAAGCTCGCCGAGGGCGCCTTTTTCAACTACGGGTGACCGGTGGCAGAGTTGAACCGTGGAACTGCTCCTGATCATCCTTTACTACGCGGTCTTCTTCTTCTGGCTGCTGCTCACGGCCCGTATCGTGATCGAACTCGTCCGGGTGTTCGCCCGCGACTGGCGCCCCGCTGGAGGGGTTGCAATCGCGTTGGAGAGCATCTACACAGTGACCGACCCGCCCGTCCGGCTGCTACGTCGGGTGATCCCGACGGTCCGGATCGGCGGAGTGGGGCTGGACCTATCCATTATGGTGCTGCTGCTGGTTGTGTACATACTGATGCAGCTGCTGTTGAGGTTGCTGCTGGGACATTGAGCGAAGTCCGGGTAACGGGGAACCCGGGTGACCCGCAGCCGAAGAGTGCGTGAGGTGATCTTGTGGGCCTGACCCCCGCCGACGTGCATAACGTCGCGTTCAGTAAACCGCCGATCGGGAAGCGCGGCTACAACGAGGACGAGGTGGACGCGTTCCTCGACCTCGTCGAAGCCGAGCTCGCCCGGTTGGTGGAGGAGAACAACGACCTGCGCAGCCAGGTTGAGCAGCTGGAGAACCAGCTGCAGACCGCGCAGGTCGACCTCGACGACGCCCGCAGCCAGGCGTCCGCGGTCCCCGCCGCTCCCGCCGCCCCCGCTCCGGCGGAAGAACCGCGTCGGCTCGCGCCGGTCCCGGCCCCGACCGCTGCCGAGCAGACCTCCCCGGGTGGAGATCACCACGTGCAGGCCGCGAAGGTGCTGGGCCTGGCGCAGGAGATGGCCGACCGGCTGACCGGTGAGGCGAAGGCCGAGGCCGACGGGATGCTCTCGGAGGCCCGCACCAAGTCCGAGCAACTGCTCTCGGACGCCCGGGCGAAGTCCGAAAGCATGGTCAACGAGGCCCGCACCCGGGCCGAGACGATGCTCAACGACGCGCGCACGCGCGCGGAGACCCTGGAGCGGCAGGCCCGCGAGAAGGCCGCCGGTCTGGAACGCGATGCCCAGCGCAAGCACGCCGAGGTGATGGGCAACATCACCCAGGAGAAGAACGCGCTGGAGAAGAAGATCGACACGCTGCGCACCTTCGAGCGCGAATACCGCACGAGGTTGCAGACCTACCTGGAATCGCAGCTGCGTGAACTGCAGGACCGCGGGTCGGCGGCTCCTGCCGAGAGCAACGGTCGCAGCTCGGCCCAGCAGAACACCTACAGCTTCGGCGCCCGCGCGGCAGAGGCGGGCTAGTCGGCGTTCCCGGACGCCGCCCGTGCACGGTGAGCGTGGCGAGGGCGTCACAGGCGGTCGTTCGGTGAGTGGGAGTCCGACGTGTTGTTGGTGGTTCTGGCGCTGGTCCTGGCCGCAGCCGGTGTCCTGGTGACCTCGGTGGTGATCGGCAGCCCCGCGTGGTCGTGGCTGTCGGTCGTGTTGTGCGCGGTGTGCGCGGTCCTGCTCGTGGTGGACCGGCTCCGACGGCGACGGGAGGCGAGCTCGTCGCCGTCGGGGCCCGGCCCCGCAGTGCCCGCGGATGATTCCAGGGAGGGAACGGCCGCGCAGTCCGCGACGGCCGAGGACGGTTCGGGGGACGAACCGGCCGAGGAGGACACCGACGCGGCGGACGCGCTGCTGGTGTCCGAATCGGACGAAGAAGTGGTCGTGGTCGACGAACGCCCGCGATACCACTTGGCCGCGTGCGGCTGGCTCGGCGACCGCGAGGTGCTGAGCCTGCCGGTGCGCGAAGCCCGCGAACTGGGCTTCACCTCCTGCGCCCGCTGCACGCCCGACGCCGTGCTGGCGGGACAGGCGCGGACCGCGGGCTGACGTACCGCGGGCTGCCAGCTGGCTGCCGCGCACACCGATACCCGGTGGCGGCGGACCTAACAGCGTGTTCTAACCTCTTGATCGAAGGTCATGAGTGCCAGCGGTAAACCCCGGTTTGCTGGCCGGCAACCCTCCGACCGCGGTGGGGTGCCCCGGGTGAGGACCTGGCCGGTCGCGTGCGGCGATCCGGCAAGCGCGGGCCTGGCACGGACGCTGGCGGGTCCGGAGTGACCCGAGGAGATGTCGTGTCGTCAGCCGTCGAGCATCCGCAGCAGTCCGATGTGGACGTCGAAGTGCCCGGTGTGGTCGGTAGCGGACTGCGGGTGCCGCTGATCACCGGTGGCACCGCCGAGTACGCCAACCTCGATCACGGGGCCAGCGCGCCGTGCCTGACCGCGGTCCGCGACGCCGTCGACGCGTTGCTGCCCTGGTACGCCAGCGTGCATCGCGGCGCGGGATTCGCCTCCCAGGTCTGCACGCGGGTTTACGAAAGCGCCCGGGACGTTCTGCGCCGGTTCGTCGGCGCGCGCCGCGATGACTCCGTGATCTTCACGCGGAACACGACCGACGCGGTGAACCTGCTGGCGGCGGCCGTGCCGGACGGAACGTCCGTGGTGGTGTTCGACACCGAGCACCACGCGGCGCTGCTGCCCTGGGGAAGCGAGGTCCGGCGGCTCGGCATCCCGGCGAGCGCGGACGAAGCCGTGCGGGCGCTCGACGAAGCGCTCGCGGATTGCCCGGAAGGGCCGAAGCTCGCGGTGCTCACCGGTGCTTCCAACGTCACCGGTGAACTCTGGCCGGTCGCCGAACTCGCGCGGGTCGCGCGGCGGCGCGGTGCCCGCACGTTGCTGGACGC
>NZ_JAFRFW010000782.1:0-3090 GCF_017434145.1 Saccharopolyspora sp.
CTGCTGCCGGAGCTGCCGCAATCCGATCGGCCGCTGCCCACCGGCAGGCAGCTTCCCGACCTGCCGCCGCTGACCAGCCCGCCACCGGCCGAGCACGTGCTCAGCGTGCTGCGCGGACAGCTGCCCGCGGACGCCGTGGTGGTCACCGAGGCGCCCACGCACAAGCAGACGATCCAGCGCTTCCTGCCGTTCGACTCCCCGTAGCAGGACTTCCACGCCGGTGCCAGCGGTGCGCTGGGCTACGGCATCTCCGCGGTGGTCGGGTCCGCGCTGGCCACCCGGCGCCCGGTGGTCGGCGTGCTCGGCGACGGCGCGAGCATGTACGGCATCCAGGCGTTGTGGACCGCGGCCCAGGAGCACGCGTCGCTGACGGTGCTGGTGCTGGACAACGAGGAGTACGCGGCGGTGCGGCTGCTCGGCGAGGTGGGCGAGGACGGCAAGATGCCCGGTGTGCGCCTCGGTGGCATCGACTTCGTGGCGCTGGCGCAGGGCATGGGCTGCGCGGCGCGGCGGGTGGACGACCTCACCGAATTCGATCGGGAACTGCGCGCGGCATTGGCCGAATCCGGCCCGACCGTGCTGCACGTTCCGGTCGCCCCGAGCGGGCGCCGGATGTATTGATCCGCGGTTCCGGGCGGCGCCGGGAAATGATCGGCGCCGCCGGTCGGCGCATCGGGTCTAATGATTTCCCCAGAATTCGCGATTCGGCGTCCGTGCCGCCGCCCGGGCTGTTCGCGGGCGAATGCCCCGCACATCCCGGTATTTCCGGGAAGTGTGGGGAATTTCCCGGTTGCCGGGCTCGATCAGTTGGCTGCGGTCTCCGCGCGACCGGACTGCAACAGTTTCGCCACGTGACTACGGAGCGTGATGAATCCGTCGGATGCCCGGGTTCCGATCTGGTCGCGCTCGGAGCCGAGGTCGACGTCCAGGTCGGCGACGACTTCCGCGGGCGAGCGGGACAGCACCAGCACCCGGTCGCCGAGGTAGACGCTCTCGTCGATGTCGTGCGTGACCAGCAGGATCGTGCTGCCGTACTGCTCGCGCACGGACAGCAGCAGGTCCTCCAGCTCGAACCTGGTCTGCGCATCGACCGAGGCGAACGGTTCGTCCAGCAGCAGCAGCTCGGGCCGGGTCGCCAGCGCCCGCGCGATCGCCACCCGCTGCTGCATCCCGCCGGAGAGCTGCCACGGGTACTTCTTCGCCGCGTCGGCCAGACCCACCCAGGACAGCGCTTCCGCGGCCCGCTCGCGCCGCTTCACCGAGCGCGTGCGCAGCGGGAACTCCACGTTGCCGCGCACCGTCATCCACGGGAACAGCGAGCGGCCGTAGTCCTGGAAGACCACCGCGAGGTCCTCCGGCACGCCGTCGATCTGCTCGCCGCGCAGCGCCACGCGGCCGCTGGTGGGTCGTTGCAGGCCGCCGACCAGCCGCAGCAGCGTCGACTTGCCGCAGCCGGACGGGCCGACGATGCAGGTCAGCTGTCCCTCCTCGACCGTGAAGCCCAGGTCGCGGATGGCGACGTGGCCGCCTTCGTAGGTGTGGCCGAGCCCGGCCACCTCCAGCATCGTGCGCACAGTCATCCTTTCGCTCGCGCGGGGTCGGCGGAGCCGTGTTGCCAGGTAAGCGCCCGCCGCTGCACCGCAAGCAGCGCGGTGTTGAGCAGGTAGCCCAGCAGGGCCAGCAGCACGATTCCCGCCCACAGGTCGGCGAACTCGAACTGCTGCTGGGCGTAGACGAGCTGGTAGCCGAGACCGCTGCTGGCGCCGACCATCTCGGAGACCACCATCAGGATCAGCGCCTGCGACAGGCTGATCCGCAGCCCGGCGAAGATCTTCGGCGCGGCCGCGGGCAGCACGATCCGGCTCCACCAGTCCCACCGGCCGATCCGGAAAGCGCGGGCGGTGTGCTGCTTGACCGCGTCCACCGAGGCCGCGCCGTCGGCGGTGTTGAGCACCACGGTGAACACCGTGCCGAACACGATCGTCGCCAGCTGCATCGGCGTGCCCAGCGTGAACAGCACCAGGAACAGCGGCACCAGCGCCGGAGTGGGCACCGACCGGAAGAAGTCCAGCAGCGGCCCGAAGTAGTCGGTGGCCCGCCGGGAGCGGCCGAGCGCGACGCCGATGGCGACCCCGGCCGCACCGGAGATCAGCCAGCCGCCGAACAGCCTGCCCAGGCTCGGCAGCACGTCCCGGAACACCGCGTCGGTCAGCCACAGCTGCTCGGCGGGCCCGGTCAGCCACAGCTGCCAGGCGTGCGCGGCGATCCGCGTCGGTGGCAGGAAGTACACGCTGCCCGCGGCGCGCGTGACGATCTCCCACGCCACCAGCAGGACCAGCAGCAGGCCCCACTTGCCCAGGAACTTCCGCAGCGACTTCACAGTTCCTCCCGGCTCGTGGCCCAGCCGAACAGCCTGCGCTGGAGCTGGTGCAGGCCGGTGTTGATCAGGTAGCCGAGCACGCCGACGATCACCGTGCCCGCCAGCACCAGGTCCATCCGCCCGCCGCCGGAGCTGGCCTCCAGGATGAAGGTGCCCACGCCGCGCGCCCCGCCCGCGATCAGCTCCACGACCACCACCACGACCAGCGCGATCGACGCGGAGACCCGGATGCCGGTGGCCACGAACGGCGCCGCGTGCGGCAGCGCGACCGTGCAGGCCGTGCGCAACCTGCTGAACCGGAAGGACCGGGCGATGTCGGTGTAGAGCGGGTCCATCTCGTCCAGCGCGTACATCGTGTTGAACAGGATCGGCCACACCGCCGCGTAGGTGGCCAGCGTGATCTTGGTTCCGGGTCCGCCGCCGAGCAGCAGCATCAGCAGCGGCAGCAGCGCAACCGCGGGCAGCGGGCGCAGGAATTCCACGACCGTCAGCATCGCCGTGCGCGCGGGCCGGACGCTGCCGAGCAGCAGTCCGAGCGGGATCGCGATCAGTGCGGCCAGTCCCACCGCGATCAGGAACGTCAGCACCGTCGCGACGCTGTCCAGCAGGAAGTCGGTGTCGCCGGCCAGCAGCTCGGCGGCTCGCGGCAGCACCGTCGACGGCGGCGGCAGGTAGCGGACGTCGAGCAGGCCGATCGCGCAGGCCAGTTC
>NZ_JAFRFW010000783.1:0-1551 GCF_017434145.1 Saccharopolyspora sp.
AACCTCGGTCAGGCGCCTTCTGGCTCCGGGATCTCATCCTGACGCAGCGCCCTACGCGGCGTCTTCATAGGTCCGGCCCACCGACATCGAGTGAACGGACCGCCGGACCGATCTATTGGGGCGAACAGGCCGTTCACTCCGATCGGTCCGGGATGGGGAACCGGTGGGTCAGTGCGCGGCCCAGCGGGCCAGCAGCGCGGCCGCGGCGCCGGAATCCAGCGCCTGCCTGGCGCGCTCGATGCCGTCGCGCAACTGCCCGGTCAGGTCCTCGGCGATCCCGTCGTGCGCGGCCAGCGCCCCCGCCACGTTGAGCACCACCGCGTCGCGCACCGGCCCGGACTCTCCCGCCAGCAGGTCTCGCACCGCTCGGGCGTTGACCGTGGCATCCCCGCCGCGCAGCGCATCCGGCGAGCTGAGCGGGATGCCCAGCTCCGCAGGCTCGATCCGGGCCTGCCGGACCTGACCGCCGCCGACCGCCCAGACCGTGCTGCCCGCCGCGGTGGTGATCTCGTCCATGCCGTCGTCGCCGCGCACCAGCAGCACCGAGTTGCCGCGTGCGGCGAACACCTCGGCCATCACCGGCGCCAGCCGCGGGTCCGCGCAACCGATCAGGCCCGCCGACGGACGTGCCGGGTTGGTCAGCGGGCCGAGGATGTTGAACGCGGTGGGGATGCCGATCTCCCGGCGCGGTCCGGCCGTGTACTTGAACGCGGGGTGGAACACCGGGGCGAAGCAGAACCCGATGCCGACGTCGCGCACGCACTCCCGCACGCCCTCCGGCGGCAGATCGATGGTTACGCCCAGCTCCTCCAGCACGTCCGCGGTGCCGCACTTCGACGACGCCGCGCGGTTGCCGTGCTTGACGACCGTCGCGCCGCAGGAGGCGAGCACGATCGCGGTCATCGTGGAAATGTTCACACTGCCGCTGCGGTCACCGCCGGTGCCGACCACGTCGACCGCGCGGCGGTCGATCTCCAGCGGCAGCGAGTGCGCGAGCATCGTGTCGGCCATCCCGCGGACTTCCGCCGGCGTCTCGCCCTTGGCTCGCAGCGCCACCACGAACGCCGCGACCCTGGCGGGAGTGGCCTCGCCGGTCATCACCAGATCCATCGCCCAGGCGGTGTCCTGCGCGGAAAGGTCGTTGCCCGCGACTAGGTGCCCGAGCAGTGCAGGCCAGCTGCCCGACATGGTGCCCACGATCGTTCTCCGGTTCGGTCAATGGCGTGTCGTCGAACCTGCGCCGCGCGGCTGGCTCGACCGAGTTCCGCGGTCGCGCCTGCGCGGACGTGCTCCCCGCGCACCGGACGCCAGGTCCGAGGACAGCGTCTCAGGCGCGAACCGCGGCCTGCGCGTTGGCGCGCAGCACCTCGGCGACCGTTTCGGCCGCGGTCAGCGGGTCCAGCGGGTGCACCAGCACCGCGTCGGCCTGCGACCAGGTCGCCAGCCAGCGGTCGTCGCGGCGGCGCACCGTCACCGCGATCGGCGGGCAGTTCGAGATCTCGTTCTTGAGCTGGCGGGACACGCCCATGCCGCCGGTGGGTTGTGCCTCGC
>NZ_JAFRFW010000784.1:0-4391 GCF_017434145.1 Saccharopolyspora sp.
AGGTCCTGGAATCCTGAAACGCCGGAGAGCACCCGGCGCCAGCCTTCGGTGGGTTCGCCCCAGCCGAGCGCGTCGCACACGCCCTGCTTCCAGTCCTGCCCCCGCGGCACCTGCGGCCACTGCGCGATGCCGAGCGCGGCGGGCTCGAACTCGGCCAGCAGCCCGGGCAGATCGTCGACGCCGTGCAGCGGTTCGACCACCACGCCCTCGACCCGCAGGTCGTGGCCCCATACCCGTTCGACCAGCTCCGCGTCGTGCAGCCCTTCCACCCAGATCCGGCTGCCGCGGGCCTGCCGGGCGCGCAGGCCTTCGACCCGCCTGGACCCGGAAGCCGAGCGAGCCGGTGCGGCCTCGGCGGGCCCGGAAGGGGCCGGTACGAGCGTGGCGGGTTTGCCTTCGTGCAGGAAAGCGGCCGGGCGCATCGGGAAGACCCGGCGAGCGCCGTGCCGGTCCTCCAGCAGCACCTCGCGCTTGTCGGCCCGGATGACCGCGCCGCAGAACCCGCTGGCCGGGTCCTCGACCACGAGGCCGGGTTCGGCGGGAATCTGCGGGACTTCGCGCCGCTTCCGCCCGCCGGCGAGCACATCCTTGCCGTAATTGACCGAACGCACGACGATCACCGTACTGATCGGGTCCTGCGAGGTGCTGCGGACTCGCCCGGGAATGTCGGCGACGCGGCCCACATTCGCCTCCCCCGGGCCGCACGAGAACCCGCGCGGTCTCGTATCTTGAATACCGTGCCATGCCCAAGCGCAACGATGGTCGTCTGGACTTCCGCCTGGCTGCACGGTGCGGCCGCCTCGGACGACGTGCTCGACGCCTTGCAGATCTGGGGCGAGTCGCAGGAAGTGCGCGCCGCCGACGACGAGCTGGCCGCGCAGCTGGAACTGCCCGGCCCGCAGGACGTCCCGGCAGGCCCGGCGATGCTGCTCGCGGCGTTGCGCAGAGCGGGCGCGGCAGGCGGCGAACTGGCGCTGCCGGTCTCCGGTGACGTGCGCGGCCTGGGCGGGGCGAGCGCGTTCGCGAAGCACGCGTTACGGCGCGGGGAAGCCGCGGTGCTGCCGGACGTCGGGCTCGGGCTGGTCCCGGAGACGATCGCGGAAGGAATTCTGCGCTGGAGCGTGCACTCGACCGGCGAGCTGCCCCCGGCCGAGCACCTGCCGATCGGCGAGGCCGAGCACGGCATGTCCTCGGCGATGCGCGAGGCCGCCAGCACGCTGGTCGACCTGGACATCGCCAAGCACCGTCCCGGCGTGCGCGAGGAGATCGCCGAGACCGTAGCCGACCGCCCGAGCCCGCCCTGGCCGCAGACCGTCCCGCAACGCCCGCTGCGGATCCTGCAGCGGGCGTCCGAGGTCGAGGCGATCCTGTGGGTGGCCACCGACGACGCGCCCGGCGGAGCGTTGTCGGCATCGGCGACGCGCGCCCGGACCGAGGCGCTCAAGCCGCTGTTCGATTCGGTGCGGGCTGCGCGCCGCGCGTCGGTGGCCGAGATGGTGCGGGTCGTGGCCGAGAGCGCGGACAAGCACTGAGACCACCTCCCCGGATCACACCAGGGGTTTTCCGGCCTTGATCCGCCGGCGCACGTCCCACAGGTAGTAGTTGAACGGGAACTTCCGCAGCACCGGCGGCAGCCTGCGCACCACCGCGCCGAGGCGGCGCATCATCCGCTCGAAGCGGCGCTGATCGCGGTCGGTCCACGGCAGCCGCATCTCCTCCCGGAACCGCGGCGGCAGGAAACCGGTGGTGATGAACTTGTTGAACCCGCCCAGCGGCAGGCTCACCCAGCGCGGCATGAACCCGAGCACCGCGATCTGGTGCAGGTACGCGCGCACGGTGTCGTCGACGTGCACCTGGTCCAGGGCGTCGTTCCAGTACTCCTCGAACGCCTTCCGGTTCGGCGGCCACATGTCCTCGGTGACTTGCAGCGTGGTGCCCAGCGTGATGGCGCGCCGGTAGAGCTCGTCGATCTCGTCGTCGGCGAGCTCGCCGATGAGCAGGTTGTAGGTGTCCTCCACGCCCCGGTACAGGCAGGCCGCGACCCACAGCTGCAGGTTCTTGTCGAAGGCGTTGTAGCTCACCGGGCTGTCCGGGCCGGAGCGCACCTGCGCGTGCGAGCGGTTCGTCGCGCGGCGGAACTGCTTGCGTTCCTCGTCGGTGCCCATGGTGGCGACGGCGAGGTAGGTCAGCGTGGTGCGGGTGCGCTTGACCGGGTGCTTGAAGATGTTGCCGCTTTCGACCTTGCTCTCCACCACGCCGTAGCCGACACCGGGACGGGCGAGCTGCATGATCACGTTGGCGCCGCCTGCGAGCAGCCCGGCGCCGAGGATCAGTTCGTCCTCGCGCGCCCGGGATTCGACGGGAGCTGTCATCGGTCCCTCCTTGACGACCGGGCGGCAAACTCTGCTAACGCCCGTTAGCAGATATGGAAGCGATCTCCCGCCGCGCTGTCAAGGGTTGCGCCGCCGGTGCGCCCGCGATGCCAAGATGGCGGGCATGAACCCCTCTCCCCTGCGGGTCTACGGCGGCGTCGAAGGCGACCACCGCAAGGCCGAGCGCCGCGGGCAGATCATGGCCGCCGGCCTGGAGCTGCTCGGCACGCCAGGAGCCGAGGGCGCGCTGACCGTGCGCGGCGTGTGCAAGCAAGCCGGACTGGCCGCGCGCTACTTCTACGAGAGCTTCAGCGACCGCGACGCGCTGGCCGAGGCCGTCTACGACCAGGTCATCCGCGACCTGGCGGACAGCGCGCTGGAAGCCGTCGCAGCGGCACCGGTGGACGCGCGGGCCAAAACGCACGCCGGGTTGAGCACCATCGTGCGCACCATCGCCGACGACCCCCGCCGTGGCAGGCTGCTGTTCGACACCACGACCAGCACCACGCTCGCCCAGCGGCGCAAGAACTCCACCGCGCTGTTCGCCGGCCTGCTCGGCGGGCAGGCGAAGGACTTCTACGGGCTGGCCGACAGCCCCGACCTGGAACTGTCCACGCAGTTCGTCGTCGGCGGACTAGCGCAGACGCTGACGACGTGGCTGGACGGCACCCTGGCGATGAGCCGCGAGGAACTCGTCGAGCACTGCACGGAGATCTTCCTCGCCCTGGGAGCGCGCTCCCAGCAGCCGTGAACGCTCAGGCCGGCTCCGGCACGCAGCAGCCCGGCGCGCACGTTTCGCCGTTGACACCGCAACCCGCGGCGGGCATCAGCGACAGCTTGCGCGGGCGCACCTCGTCGGCGTGCTCGGCCAGCAGCTCCACGATCATCTTCGCGAACCGCGGATCGTCGCCGGCCGTAGCAGCGCGGCGGAAACCCATGCCCAGCTCGGCGGCCTTCTCCGCGGCCTCGTTGTCGAGATCCCAGACCACTTCGAGGTGGTCGGAGACGAATCCGATGGGGCTGAGCACCACCGAACCGACGCCCTTGCCGTGCAACTCCTCGATGTGATCGACCACGTCCGGCTCCAGCCACGGCACCTGCGGCGGCCCCGACCGCGACTGCCACACCACGTCGTAGGCGTCCACCTCCGCGGCCTCGGCGACCAGCCGGGCGGCCTCGTGCACCTGCCGCGAGTACCACTCCGGGCGCCCGTCCGGGCCGGGCGCGTGATCGGCGCGCAGCGGGATCGAGTGCGCGGTGAACACCAGCCGCGCGTCCGGGTCGGCCAGCTCGGCCAGCGCCCGGCGGACCGCGTCGGCGTTGGCCCCGATGAACAGCGGGTGGTCGAAGAACTGCCGAATCTTGACCAGATCGGGTGCGCGCTGCCCGACCGACTCGCGGGCCCGCGCGATGTCCTCGTGGTACTGCTTGCAGCCCGAGTACCCGCCCCACGCCGAGGTCGCGAACACCAGCGCTCTGCGCACTCCGTCGTCGGCCAGCTGCGCGACGGTGTCCTCGATCATCGGATGCCAGTTGCGGTTACCCCAGTAGATCGGCACGTCCCGGCCCTCGGCGCGCAGCTCGTCCTGCAGCGCGGCCATCATCTCGCGATTGAGCCGGTTGATCGGCGAGACCCCGCCGAAGTGGTGGTAGTGCTCGGCGACCTCGTCGAGCCGTTCCGGCGGCACTCCCCTGCCTCTGGTGACGTTCTCGAGGAACGGGCGGACCTCTTCCGGGCCCTCCGGCCCGCCGAACGACAGGAACAGCAGCGCATCAAAGCTCACCCGACCATGATGGCGCGGCGCCGGAACGCGCGCGCACGCGGGTGGGGCGTGCGCGCGCGTGGCACCGGCTCAGCCGCCGAGAGCGTGGTAACCACCGTCGGCCATGATCATCGAGCCGGTGGTGGTCGGCAGCCAGTCCGACAGCGCCGCGCAGATGGTGCGCGCCACCGGCTCCGGGTTGGTCATGTCCCAGCCCAGCGGAGCCCGCTCGCCCCAGGTCTCCTCCAGCGCGGAG
>NZ_JAFRFW010000785.1:0-1780 GCF_017434145.1 Saccharopolyspora sp.
AAACAGCAGGCCAGCGAGGCGGCAAAGCGCAGCACTCGGGCCGCGCACCGCTGCTGCCCGGTGCGAACGTGGTGGCCGACCCGGACACCCCGGCGCTGCGCGCGCTGCACGTGACCGGTGCGCTGGCCGTGCTGGCGTCGCTGGCGCTCGGTGGACCGCTCGCGCCGAGCCCCGATCCGCGCTGGGTGCTGGCCGAAGCGCTGCTGGTGCTCTCGGTGGTCGGCACGGTGCTGCTGGACGACCCGACCGTGATGTGTTCGGGCGCGTTCTCGCAGCTGCTGCGCGGGCTGCTGAGCAAGGCGGCGCGACGCAGCTCGATGATCGTGGCGGCCGTGCTGGTGGCGAGCGTGGCGGTCCTGCCCGGCGAGCTGAACGGGCCGCTGCCGGGCTCGGACCCCACGGTCAGCGCGATCGTGATCGCGCTGCTGGTCGTCTGCCTGGTCGTGGCGGTGCTGCTGGTGCCCGCCGCGCTGCTCGCGCGCGGGAACTGGTCCTCGGTGCCGCGCGAGCTGCGTCCGTGGGCGGGCGGCTGGATGGCGGCGCCGATGCTGATGCTGGCCGCCATGCTCGGTGTCGGCTTCGGCTCCGGGCTGGCGCTGAGCCTGCGCCAAGCGCTGCGCGCCGAGCAGCTGCGGCTGCCCACCTCCTACGACGAGGTCACCTTCTTCTGGGGCAGCGCGGCGATCCTGCTCGCGCTCGGCAGCGCCGGGCTCGGCGCCTGGGCGTGGATCCGGCGGCTGTTGTTCAAGCCGGACGACAGCGTTCCCGAGCAGGTCTCGCTGCTGCACGCGGGCAGGCAGCAGGACCAGCGCAGCGCGGCCGGTTCCTGGCACGTGGCGGACGTGCAGCGCCGCTACTCGCACCACGTGCTGCTGCTGGTGGCAGCGGTGCTGGCGGTCAGCAGCACGTTGTCGCTGATGTTGCGGGCGTGGATGGTGCGGGCCGAGTGGGCGGACTGGATCCGCGGGCTGGGCGTGCTCGCGCTGGGCGTGCTCGCGGTCGGACTGCTGCGGATGGTGCAGATGGCCGCGCGGGAACGGACCGCCGGGCGCTACCTGGGCATCCTGTGCGATCTGACGTTGTTCTGGCCGCGCGAGGCGCATCCCGTGGTGCCGCCGTGCTACGCGCTGAAGGTGGTGCCGGAACTCGCCGCGCGAGCCGCCGAGCACCTCGCCGAACCGGACACCCGCGTGGTGCTGGTCGGGCACAGCCAGGGCAGCCTGCTCGCCGCGGTGGCGACCGCGCGGCTGCTGGAATCGTTGCCGGAGGCCGATCGGGAACGGGTCGGCCTGGTCACCGCCGGTTCGCAACTGCAGTGGGCCTACCCGCGCGCGTTCCCGGGCGTGGTGCCGCACCGGTCGTTGCGGGATCTCGCCGGATCTCTCGGCGGCCGCTGGCGGTCGCTGTGCCGCGGTACCGATCCGCTCGGCGGGGCGGTCACCACCTGGAACCGGCAGGTCTTCGACGGGATGCTGCTCGGGGTGGGACTGCGTCCCGACGGCACCCAGGGACCGCTGCCGCCCGCCACGCGCGGGCCGACCGGAGCGCTGGTGCTCGGTGGGGACCACTGGCTGCCGGACCCGCAGCGGGGGCCGTTCTCGTTCCGCCGGTGGGTTCCCGGGGTGCTGGGGCACTCGGATTACAGCGGTGATCCGGAATGGGATCGGGCGGTCGCGATGGCCGCGGGCCTGGAGATCCCGGTGCGCGGCGCGACGTTGCCGCTGCGCACGCCGGCCGTGGCGCAGGCGGCGGATCCGCTCGGCGGGGCGGTCACCACCTG
>NZ_JAFRFW010000786.1:0-2716 GCF_017434145.1 Saccharopolyspora sp.
CGCGCAGGCCCCCTTATCGACTCTCCGACCCCATGCGCTAAGGTGAACGACGTCAGCAACGACAAGCCCTCGTAGCTCAGCGGATAGAGCACTGCCCTCCGGAGGCAGGTGTCGCAGGTTCGAGTCCTGCCGAGGGCGCCCAGCGCACAGCGTTGCCGATTCCCTGCAAGATCACTCGCGGGGCACATCCGGGGCACACGCCGCAGCGTCCATCCGATCGGCCACGTCGTTCAGCCGGTCCGGAAACAGGTGCCCGTAGAGATCCAGCGTCATCGTCGCGGTCTTGTGCCCCAACATCTGCTGCACCAGCTTCACGTCCGCTCCCGAGGCGATCGCCAGCGAGGCCGCGGTGTGCCGCAGCTCATGCGGGTGGAACCCGGCCGGTCCGACATCCCGAACCGCAGCATCGAAGACGTTCCGGCGGAAGTTCCTGTACCGCAGGACGCCCCCACGAGGCGCCATGAAGACCAGGGCATCATCCGCCCGACCCTCGATCCGGGGCCGAAGTTCTTCCACCAGGAACCGGGGCATCGGCACCGAGCGCCGCTCGTGCGTCTTCGGCGATCCCCACACCAGTTCACCGTTCACCTCGGTCACCGACTCGGCGACCAGGAACCGGCGGCGCACCAGATCCACCCGGCCGACCCGCAGCGCTGCCATCTCGCCCCACCGCAAGCCGGTGTAGGCCAGGAAGCGCACGACCATCCCGTAAGAACCGCACCGCTCGCCCAACTTCGCCACCGCGGAGTGATCAAGGTAACGGTGGTCCGGCACGTCGGGCCGAGGCAGCCGGATCCCTTCGGCTGGATTTCGCGCGAGGCGCCCGTCCCGCACAGCCCACGCGAGGATCTGTGAGAACACCCGGTGCACCTTCACGACCGAGGCGGCCGACCACTCCCCCGCCAGCCCTGACACCCACGTCTGAACATCGGCGTGCTTGACCGCGGACAGCCGGACCCGGCCCCACTTCGGAACGATGTGCCGGTTGATCGCGATCTCGTATCGGGCGAACGTGGATCGGGCGAGGTGCCCCTGAGCTTGGAGCCACCGGTCCGCCCACTCCTTCACTGTGATCTTTCCCGCATCCGGCGAGACGTAGGTCCCGGACATCATGCCGTGCTCGACCGTCGTCGCGTACTGCTCGGCATCGGCCTTGCGGTGGAAAGACTTCTTGCGCTGGGTGCCGTCTGCCTCGCGCCAGCGCAGCAGCCAACGCGCGCCCACCCCGTACCGGCCGGTCCGCTGCTGCTTGCCATCCGGGCCTTTTCGGTGCCAGCGATCGTCGATGTCAGCCATCAGATGGCCTCGTCTGGTTGTGCGTCGAACCAGGATTCGACGTCTTCCGAGCGGTAGCGGACGTGCTTGCCGACGCGCTTTCCGATGGGGCCGGTGCCGCGGGTGCGCCACTGGTAGACGGTGCTGACCGGGATGCCGAAAAAGTTGGCGACGTCCTGCGGTCCCCATAGCTTCTGCATGGCGGTCAGTCCTTTCTTTCGGAGTCGTGGCGGTGGCGCCGGGTATCGCGGCGGCGTTGGGCGATGCCTTCGGCGATCTCGCGTTCCTCGGGGGTGCGGTGCCCGACCGAGGTCATGTCCCAGTGGTTGACCACGGTCACCGAGTCCTCGATAACGCCGAGCTCGGCCAGGGCGGCTTCGAGGCGGAAGCGGCGGCGGTCGCCGCGGATCTGCTTGAACGTGGTCGAGTACGCCTTGGACTTGCTCAGGAAGTGGCCGCGGAAGGCGAGCATGTGGCACCAGCGGCGCAGGTTGAGGTGATCCAGCTCCTCCAGGGCGCCGAGTGACCAGGCGGTGCGCATGAGCTGCTTGTAATGCTCATTAATCCGAAGCTGCTCGATGTGCGTCTCGGAGCGGATCGGGCGGTCGGCCGCGTCGGACTTGCCGGTTCCCTTGGTGGCGTATTTGGCCACATAGGACGAAAGCCGGTCGTCGCTGATCTGCCCGTCGTCGTCCTCGAAGTCGGGCGCGTTGGCGGGTTTGATCGCCCGGACGTCGATCTGGCGGCCCCAGACCAGGTCACGGCGTCGGCCGTCGATCTCGGGAGTCGTGATCCGCACCTGCGCATGTGCCGCGTGGATGGCGTCGGCCAGCAGGTCCGGGGTGGCCCACGCGGGTGCGTGGTCGGTGGCGCCGTCGGGGCCGTCGAGGCGGATCACGGCGTGGACGTGGAGCGCGCCGCGCCGCTGGTACTCGGCGACCTTGGCGTAGGACAGCCGGGCATGGTCACCGAATTCCCGGACTCGGATTCCGGCCGCCTTCGCGAGGTGGCTGCGCAGGTACGTGACGAACCGGTGCCACAAGACGCCTGCGTGGGCGTTGAACAGGACGTGCCCTGTGTAGTCGTAGCGGGACGGGAACCGGGGTTGCCCGTCGTCGCGGACCGGACCGAACGACGGAGCGGTGAGAGTGAGGAACACCCTCGGACGTTCGGTCACGTGCTCCGGAACGCCCTTCGTCCCACCGGAAAGCCCCGCCCGCAGCAGGTGGAAGGCGTCAGCGGCGTAGCGGTCGGAGCAGGCCGCGCACACGCTTTCGCGCCGGTTGCCGCAGGGCACCATCACGTGCCCACCGCGGTGGGCGAGAACTTGATCAGTGGCGGTGTCGGTGACGGTCCAGGCGCCGGTCATGCGCACCGGGTGCGTACAGCCGCCGGTGGTTTCGACTTGGGCGCGCCAGCGCTGGTAGTCGGTGGCGTGCAG
>NZ_JAFRFW010000080.1:0-3182 GCF_017434145.1 Saccharopolyspora sp.
GGTGGGAATCGGACCTGACCGGCGCGTTCGTGGGCCTGAGCAAGTCGCACGGGCGGGCCGAGATGACCCGGGCCGTCGTCGAGGGCGTCGCGCAGCAGCTCGCGCTGGTGCGGGACGCGGTGCTCGACGCGGGTGCGCAGGTGCGGGCCGTGCGCGCGACCGGGGGCGGTTTCCGCAGTCCGGTGTGGGCGGAGGCGATCTCCGCAGCGCTGGACCTCGATCTGCAGCTCGCCGAGAGCAGCGGCGGCTCCGGGCTCGGCGCGGTGCTGCTGGGCTGGCGGGCGTTGGGCGAGTTCGACTCGCTGGAGGAAGCGGGCGGGTTCGTGCACCCGGAGCGGGTGGTCTCGCCGGACCCGGCGGCCGCCGAGCTGATGACCCGCCGCAGGCCGCTGGTGGATCAGCTGCACCGGGCCCTGCGAGCGCTCGAACTCTGACCGCGGTACCGCTGTTCGGGGCGGGCGGCTGCGCCGAACGGCGGGGCGTGCTCGGGCACCCGGGTTGCGGTTGCGTGACGCTTGCGCGGCCGGGGCTGCGCGGGGCTGGCCCGCGACGGGATCGAGTTGTCACGATCTCGAACCTCGGTTCTGCCGATCGTGCACAACGTCGTGACCGCGAGGGGATTCCGCCGTGCCGAACCTGCTGGCGCAAGGCGCCGAACCAGTAGTCCCGGCCCTCAGCGCCGGGCCCGCGCTGGCCATCGCGGCCGCGTCGATCGCCGTGCTGCTCGTGCTGATCATGGCCCTGAAGATGCAGCCGCTCATCGCGCTGCTGCTGGTCAGCCTGGGCTCCGCGCTCGCGTTGCAGGTGCCGGTGGGCGAGGTGATGGACACCTTGCTCGGCGGGCTCGGCGAAACGCTCGCCGAAGTGGCGTTGCTGGTGGCGCTCGGCGCGATGCTCGGCCGGATGCTGGAGATCTCCGGCGGTGCCGCGGTGCTGGCGCGTGCGCTGGTCCGGCGGTTCGGCGAGCGGCGGGCGCCGTTCGCGCTGGGGGTGGCGGGGATGCTGTTCGGCTTCCCGATCTTCCTGGACGCCGGTGTGATCATCTTCTTGCCGATCGTGTTCTCGGTGGCGCGCAGGCTCGGCGGCTCGGTGCTGCGCTACGGGTTGCCGGTCGCGGGCGGGTTCGCCGTGATGCACGTGTTCCTGCCGCCGCACCCGGGGCCGGTGGCCGCGGCGGGACTGCTCGGTGCGGACATCGGGCTGCTGGTGCTGCTGGGCCTGGTCGTCGCGGTGCCCACCTGGTTGATCGCCGGTTACGGGTTCGGCCGGTGGGCGGGGGAACGCATCTACCTGCCGGTGCCCGAGATGTCCGTGACCGCCGAGGGCGAGCAGGACGAAGACGATCCGGCGGGCGGGCCGTCCGCGTTCACGGTGATCGCCATGCTGCTGCTGCCGCTGTTGCTGATCCTGCTCAACACCGGCCTGAGCACGCTGGCCGAAGCCGGCGTCGTCGACGACTCGGCGCAGTGGGTGCAGATCGCCACGTTGATCGGCGAGAGCCCGGTCGCGCTGGTGATCTCGGTGCTGGTCGCCTGCGTGCTGCTCGGCTTGCGCCGCGGGATGCGCGCGGCCGAGATCGAGCACCAGCTCACCGATTGCCTCGGGCCGATCGCAGCGGTGATCCTGGTGACCGGCGCGGGCGGCATGTTCGGTGCGGTGCTGGAAGCCGGGGGTGTGGGCCAGGCACTCGCTGGCGCGCTCAACGCGCTGGGCATTCCGCTGATCCTGGCCGCGTTCGTGATCGCGATGGTGATGCGGGTGGCGCAGGGTTCGGCGACGGTCGCGCTGACCACGGCGGCCGGGTTCATCGCGCCCGCCGTGCACGCCGCCCAAGGGCTCTCGCCCGCCGACGTGTGCCTGATCGTGCTCGCCATCGCGGCCGGGGCGACCGTGCTCTCGCACGTCAACGACTCCGGGTTCTGGCTGATCGGGCGGCTGCTGGGGATGGACGTGCCGACGACGCTGCGGACCTGGACGGTGCTGGAGACGCTGATCGGCCTGATCGGGTTCGCCATCACCTGGGGGCTGTCGCTGGTGCTGTGACCGGCTCGCCCGGCGGGGCCGAGATCACCGGGCGAACGTGCCGGGAGATGCCATGCTGCCCGGAGCCGCCGCTGCGGAGCCGTCCGCGCGCAACCGGGGCCGGCAGGCGAATTCCCCCGGATGAGATGCGCGACAGCGGCGTTTTTTCTTGACTCGTTCCAATCTGGCCGTGGCATACTCGAAGTGCCATGGAACCCAGCGCGACCCCGGACGACAGGCTGATCCCGGACGACGGCGAGCACGCGGCCGGTCACGAGGTGACCCGGATCCGCGAGCTGCTGCGCGAGGCCGGACTGCGGGCCACCAAACCGCGCGTGGCGGTGCTGCGGTGGTTGACCGGGAATCCGCACTCGACCGCCGAGCAGGCGGCGAGCGCGGTGCGCCGCGAACTCGGTGCGGTGTCCACGCAGGCCGTCTACGACGTGCTGCACGCGTGCAACCAAGCCGGGCTGCTGCGGCGCATCGAACCGGCCGGGCACCCCGCCCGGTTCGAGACCCGCACCGCCGACAACCACCACCACCTGGTCTGCCGGGGCTGCGGCCGGACCACGGACGTCGACTGCGTCCGCGGTGCCGCGCCGTGCCTGGCCCCGTCCACCACGGCCGGGTACGAGGTGGACGAGGCCGAGATCGTGTTCTGGGGCCGGTGCCCGGACTGCCGCCGCACGGCAACCGAACCGCTGCCCGACGGGCAGCACTGACGAAGCCACCACCACTCGGAGGGACGCTCGTGACGCCAAGGCCCACGACGACCAACGCCGGGATCCCGGTCGGCAGCGACGACCACTCGCTCACCGCCGGCCCGAACGGCCCGGTCCTGCTGCAGGACCACTACTTGATCGAGAAGAACGCGCAGTTCAACCGGGAGCGCGTGCCGGAGCGCGTGGTGCACGCCAAGGGCGGCGGCGCGTTCGGCTTCTTCGAGGTCACCGAGGACGTCAGCCAGTTCACCAAGGCCGCGGTGTTCCAGCCCGGCGCCAAGACCGAAACGCTGATCCGGTTCTCCTCGGTCGCAGGCGAGCTCGGTTCCCCCGACACCTGGCGCGACCCGCGCGGCACCGCGATCAAGTTCTACACCAGCGAGGGCAACTACGACCTCGTCGGCAACAACACGCCGGTGTTCTTCATCCGGGACGCGA
>NZ_JAFRFW010000787.1:0-9768 GCF_017434145.1 Saccharopolyspora sp.
GGAAGGCTTCGACGTCTACATGTTGACCGTGCAGAACGGCAGCGGCGGCGGGGACATCAAGTGCAGGCTCACCATCGACGGCGAGGTCGTCGCGGAGAACACCAGCACCGGCCCCTTCACGTTCGCGTCCTGCACGGGCAACTCGGGGCTCTGACACCGGGGACCGGCGAGCTCAGGCCCGTTTCTCCGGCGGTGAAATCGGCGAGTTCCGACGCAACAGCGAGTCCCGCGGATCGGCCTCCGGCTGCGACTGCGCGGTTCCGGCTAGCAGCCGGCACACCCCGTAAGCCGAATCGCCTCGTGGCGGCAGTGCGAGGGTGCCGCGTCCCGGATCGTCGACCGGGCAGCCGATCGACCAAGCTGTGCGCCGGACACGGGAGGTGGACATGGCAGCACCGTTAGAGGTCTGACCAGGACCCGCGCGGCCGGAGTACGGCTGGTGATCCTGTCCAACACCGACCGGGACCTCATCTCGCACAGCCTGCGGCACCTGCGGGTGCCGTTCGACGACGTGATAACCGCCGAGGACTGCGGCACCTACAAGCCCGACCCCGAGTTCTTCCGGCAAGCGCTCGAACGCATCGGGGTGACCCCGGAGCGGATCCGGCACGTGGCGTTCGGCTTCAAGTACGACAACGCGCCCGCCAAGCGGTTCGGGATGCGCACCGCCTGGATCAACCGGCACGACGAGCCGCAGCAGGCCGGTGAACCCGCCGATCACACCTGGCGCGACCTGTGGGGACTGGCCGGACTGGCGGACGGGTGGCCGGTGCCGGACTGAGCTCGCATAGCATGTCGTGGTGGCGATCGACCGTCCGAATCCGCTGCTGTGGCTGTACTACCAGTACGGCGGCACGCTGCCGGAGCGCTACCGCGACTGGGTCCTGCACGACGCCACCTGCCGCACGTGGGTGCTGCGGGTGTGCGTGCGCGGGATGTTGTTCATCGCTCCCCTGGCCGCGGTCCTGCTGATCGCGCTGTACTGGATGAGCGGGTCCTGGGCGCTGGCGCTGGGTCCGGTGCTGCTGGGACTGCTCGTGGTGCTGCGCATCGTGCTGACGAGTTCGGTGGAGAGCGTGGACGCGCGGTTGAACAGGCACGGCTTTCCGCCCGGGCACGGCTCGGCGGTCCGCGGCCGGATGGACGAGCAGGCCGCCGAGCGCTACCGGGCGATCTACCGCGCCGATCCCGGCTCCGGCACCGATTCGCGGTAGCAGCCGCCGCGCTCCGCGTCCTGCCAGCCGCGAACCGGTGTCCACTGAGGACTCAGGTCACCGGCCCGGGACCGCTCCACCGCGGCGCGCGCTTCTCCGCGAACGCCGCCAGGCCTTCCTGGTAGTCCGGCCCGGACTCGATGCGCTCCTGCGCCCGCGCGGTCGCCGCCCAGCCGGTGTCGTCCGCCTCGGCCCACTGCTCCTCGAGCGCTTGCAGGGTCGCGCGGACGGCGGCCGGTGAGGCCGCGCAGATCTCCTCGGCCATCGCGAGCGCGGACTCCACCGCCGCGCCCTGGTCGGCGAGCCGGTTGACGAACCCGATGTCGTAGGCACGGCGGGCATCCAGTCGCGCACCGGTGATCAGCAGTTCCCGCGCGACGTTCAGCGGCAGGCAACGCATCGCGCGCAGCAGCGCGCCGGAGGTGGCGACCAAGCCGCGCATCGTCTCCGGCAGCCCGAAGGACGCCGCATCCGAGGCGACCACCAGATCGCACGCCATCGCGACCTCGAAACCGCCTCCGAGCGCGAGCCCCTCGACCGCCGCGATCAGCGGTTTCGTCCGGCTGCGGCGGACGAGGCCGTACTTCCCGCCGCGTTCGGTGGGCCCACCTGAGCCGGAAACTATGTCCGTGCCCGCGCAGAACAACTCCGGCGTGCCGGTCAGCACGCCCACCCAGATCTCGTCGTCGTCCTCGAACCGGTTCAGCGCTTCGTCGAGTTCGCGGGTGGTCACGGCGTCGATGGCGTTGCGCTTCTCGGGCCGGTCGATGCGGATCACCGCGACCCGGCCGCGGGTTTCGGTGCGCACGTTCATCGGCCGGACTCGTTCAGCAGCGCTTTCTGCGACACGTTCTGCTCCTTGCTCGAGAGGTGGGTCGGGACACGCGGAGCTGCGCAACCCCAATCAGACACCGCGCAACCCCAATCAAACACCGGGCAACCCCATCAGACACCGGCTGTCGGCAGAAGACCGCGGTCCTGCCGAACAGCCCGCATGCGCACGCGTGCCACGATCAGAACCCGAACACGGGAGGCGCAGCCGATGACCACAGGTGACGGGGCTCAGGCCGTTGGCGGCGGCCGCAGCCTCAGCACGCTTCCTTCGCCGTTGGCCGCGACGAGCACCGAGCCGTCCGGCGCGACCGCGAGATCGGCGAACGCGGGCGGCCGGTAGGTCATCCCGCCGCCGTCGGGCGGTTCGGCCCCGCCGGGTGGCAGGCCCACCGCCAAGTCCTCGGCCTCGATCGTGCTCGCGCCCGTGCGCAGGCAGATCCGGCGCAACCACCGATGCTCGACCTCGATCACCAGCAGTTCGTCGCCGAGCACGGCGATCCCCTGCGGCTCGCCCAGCCCGTCGGCCACGACGACCGGCTCGTCGTCGAGGCGCAGCACCTGCCCGCGGCGGTCGTCGCCGACGTAGCAGGCACCGGCATCGTCGACGGCCACGCCCACGGGATGATCGAGCCCGTCGGCGAGCACCTGCACCTCGTCCGACTCGTCGAGGCGCAGGACCCGGCCGGAGCCCGATGCGGCCACGACGACCTCGCCGCCCGGCCCGACCGCGATCCCCGTGAGCTCGCCCAGACCCGAGGCCCTCCGCCGCGTGGACCTGCGCTGCGGGTCGTAGGCGTGCACCTCGCCCGTCACCGTGCTCAGCGCGAGCCCGTCGCCGTCCGCGGCGGCACAACGCGCGAACGTGGGCATTCCGCCGCCGACGACGTCCACCGAAGCGACGGCGCCGGAATCGGTCGTGCGCGCCAAGCTGAAGTGGTCGACCGCGTAAACGGTGCCGCCGCGGCCCGCGGCGATCCCGTACGGGCCGTTCAGGCCGCGCCGGACGACCTCCCGGCTGCGCCCGTCCTGCTGCACCTGCATGACTCCGCCGTGCGCGAAGCTGGACACGAACATCCGGTTCTCGTCGTCGAACGCGGCGTTGTCCAGCCCGCCGATCCCGGTCACGACCTCGGTCCGGTTCCCGGAAGCCAGGTCGATGCGGGTGATCAGCCCGGCCGGTCCGGTGGAGAACACCACCAGCGTGCCCGCGCGGTCGAACCGCACCGCGACCGGTGAACCGACCTCCGCGGCCAGTTCGGGAACGCCGCCGTCCGGAGCGATCCGCCAGACCTGGCCGGTGCGCATGTGCGGGTAGTACAGCTTCCCGTCCGGGCCGATCTGCATCGCGTTGCCCATCGCCAGGCCGCCGGTCAGCAGCGCGGGTTCGGCACCGGATCCGAACAGCTCGACCAGCTCTCCGTCCGGGCGCATCTCGTTGACGAACAGCCGGTCGCCGAGGCAGGTGATGCCGTTGGGCAACCGGACCGAACTCGCCACGAGATCCAGCTCGCCCGCCGCGTCGCGCCGCCACACCCTGCCCGGCGCGATGTCGGCGATGTACATCTCGCCGCCCGCGCTGAACGCGACGTCGTCGGGCGTGCGAACCGGGCCGTCCTGCCCGACCACGACCTCCACATCGCCCGAAGTCGTGTCCACCGCGCTGATCTGTCCACCTAGGACCTGCGCCACGTGCAACCGCCCGTCGGGGCCGAATGCGATGCCGTTGGCGCCCCAGAGCCGGTTCGGCTCGGTCGGCCTGGCCACGTCCCAGCGGGTACTGCGCGGTGTCGAACTTCCGGCAGTGCCGAAGCGGGAAACTGTGCCGAAGCGGGCAGCGGGACCGGAGCGGGAAGTGGCGCCGAATCCTGCGGCGGCACCGGAATCGGTCGCCGGGGTGAACTCGCTCGTCATTCCGGCAGCACCTCCGCCAGGCCGGAACCCGCTCGCCAACTCCGCATCAACTCGGCGAACTCGAGGGCGTCGCCGGTGTACGACTCGCGCACCGGCGGCGGTTTGCCTTCGTTGTTGTAGTAGCCCGGGGTGCACTCGGCCTGCACCTTGTTCGGGCGCGCGGACCGCCGGATCGACTCGGTCCACTCGCGCTCCGCCGCCGCGCTGGGCTCGACGTAGGGTGCCTGACGCCTTTCCGCCTCCGCGATCATCGCGCCGATGTGCGCGGCCTGGTCGTCCAGGACGTGCGCGAAGTTCACCGCCACCGCGTTGTGCGAGAGCCCCATGCAGAACAGGTTCGGGAAGCCGTGGCTGGTGAAGCCGTGCAGCGTGCGAATCCCACCGCGGAAGTGCTCGGCGAGCGTGCGCCCGCCCCGCCCGCGGATCGGCGGACCGGAGAACGCCGGGTGCGCGCGGCCGATCTCGAAACCCGTCGCGAAGATCAAGCAGTCCAGCTCGTACTCGACACCGCCGCTGACCGCGCCGTTCGCGGTGATGCGTTCGACACCACGCCCCTCGGTGTCCACGAGGGTCACATTGGGCCGGTTGAACGCGGGCAGGTACTCGTCGCTGTAGGTAGGCCGTTTGCAGTCGTGCCGGTACCACGGCTGCAGCGCCCGCGCGGTCGCATCGTCGTCCACGATGGACTCCACGCGGGCGCGGATGTCGTTCATCTTGCGGAAATCGGCGATCTCCCTGGCGAACTCGCGCCGCTGCGGATCGTCGATCTCCCGGTCGTCCAGCTTGGCCAGCTCGGCCTGGAAGTGCCGGGTGAGATCGCCCCACCGGTCGCCCACCAGGTCCGCGTCCGCCCGGCCCGCGACGACGGCGAGGAAGTTGTCCCGGCGCCGCCGGTGCCATCCCGGGCGCAGCGCGCCGGCCCACTCCGGATCGGTGGGACGGTTGCCGCGTTCGTCCACAACGGACGGTGTGCGTTGGAAGACGTACAGCCGCTCGGCGTCGGCCGCCAGGTGGGGCACGCACTGGATGGCCGTGGCACCGGTGCCGATGACCGCGACCCGCTTGTCCGCGAGCCGGTGCATCCCGCCGGTCTGGTCGCCGCCGGTGTAGGCGTAGTCCCAGCGGCTGGTGTGGAAGGTGTGCCCGCGGAAGCCGTCGATGCCGGGAATCCCGGGCAGCTTCGGGCGGCCGAAGACTCCGCAGGCGAACACGACGTAGCGGGCCGTCATGCGGTCGCCGCGGTCGGTGGTGACCGTCCAGCGACCCCGTTCGGAGTCCCACTCCGCACCGGTGACCTCGGTCTGCAAGCAGGCTTCGCGGTAGAGGTCGAAGGTCTCCGCGATGGCTTGGGCGTGCCGGTGGATCTCCGCGCCGCAGGTGTACTTCTCGGTCGGCACATAGCCGACCTCCTCCAGCAGCGGCAGGTAGATGTAGGACTCGATGTCGCAGCGAACGCCCGGGTAGCGGTTCCAGTACCAGGTGCCGCCCACGTCGCTGCCGCGCTCCACGATCCGGATCGAGCCGAGCCCGGCCTGGCGCAGCCGCGCGCCCGCGATCAGGCCGCCGAATCCGCCCCCGACCACCACCGCGTCCACGTCGTCGACACAGGGCTGCCTGGTGAACTCCACCGCGTGCGGATCGTCGACGTAGTAGCCGAAGTCCCCGGTCGGCTCGATGTACTGCGCCGAGCCGTCCGGGCGCAGCCGCCGGTCGCGTTCGGCGCGGTACCGCGCGCGCAGCTCCTCCGGGTCGAAGCCGAGCCCGGTGCAGGCGTCCGGCTGGTCGGTCATGCGACTGCCTCTTCTCTCCTCGATCCGCCACACCGGCCGGGCCGCGCTGGATGGCGCAGGACGCGTCCGCTGGTGCTCGCCGCCCATTCCAGACCTACCGGACAACAGGTTTTAAGTCAACCGACTGATTTAATATTTCGAAACGTGTCGATTCGTGCACGCAATGCGATAAATTGCCGGCGGCAGCCGGCCGCGGCGAAACTTCCGCGCGAACGGCGGGAGAACATTTCCGCCGTTCGCGCCTGAATCCCACCGGCGCAAGAAACGGCAAGCGGGCCGGCCGCGGCCCGCGAATGCGGCAAGTTCGGGCAAGGCCGCCGACGTGAAATCTGTCATGTTTCCCAGCGCCGCCGTAACGTGGCATTCTCGGCACCCGATGAGCGCGAACCGACCCAGCCGCCGAACGTTGTTGGCCGGCACTCTCGGCGCATTCGCCATGACTGGCTGTGCCACCTCGCTGGGCAGCACCCGAAGCGGCACGGTTCCGCGCACCGAGGGCATCGAGCAACCGGAACTGCTGGTGGGGGCGCTGCCGATCGTGGGCGCAGCGCCGCTGCACCTCGCCGCCCAGGAAGCCCTATTCCAGCAAGCCGGACTGAACGTCCGGCTGCAACAAGTCGCCAGCGGCGCATTCGCGGTCCCCGAGCTGCTGTCCGGGAAACTCGATATCACGTTCAGCAACTACCCGTCGTTGATCCAGAATTTCGCGGGCGGCGGCCCCGCCCGGATCATCGCCGAAGGCAGCCGGGCCGCGCCGGACAACTTCGCGGTGGTGGCCGAATCCGATTCCGGGCTGAACGAGGCGGCGGATCTTGCGGGCAAGACCGTGGGCGTCAACGCATTCGACAACGTCGCCACGCTGACCACGAATGCCCAGCTGCAAACCGCGGGCATCCGCCCGGAGCAGGTCCGCTACGTGCAGCGCGGGTTCCCGAAGATGACCGACGCCCTGCTGTCCGGCGACGTCGACGCGGCGTTCCTGCCCGAACCGTTCCTGTCCGCGGCCGAAGTGCAGCACGGCGTGAAACGCCTGGTCGACCCCACCGCGGGCGCCGCTGCGCAGATCCCGATCGACGGATACGGCGCGCTGGCGCCGCTGATCGAGAAGTGCCCGAACACGCTGCGCGCGTTCCGCTCCGCCCTGCGCGAGGCGCAACGCCGCTGCCAGAACCCGTCGACGCTGCGCACCGTGCTGCAACGGGACCTGAAGATCGACGAGCGGATCTCCGCCGTGCTCTCCCCCAGCCGATACCCCCTCAGCACCGACGTCACGAGCCTGCAGCGCGTGGCGACGCTGATGGAGCTGTTCGGCAACCTGCAAGCACCCCTCGACATCGGACCCATGGTGATAGCCGCATGACCGCCGGATTCGACCTGCACACCGGATTCCGCGCGCCCGAGCGGGGCAGCGCCGACACGCTCGCGCAGTTCCTGCACACCGTCGACCGGCTGCCCGGGATCCAGCGGATCCACCGGGCGATGCGCGAGGCGATGGACCTGCGTGACGGCGAGGTCCTGGTCGACTCCGGCTGCGGGCTGGGCATCGAGACCGGCAGGCTGGCCACCGACCACCCGGACGTCGCGGTGCGCGGTACGGACCGCAACGAGAAGTTGCTGACGCAGGCGCAGGAGCGGTTGTCGACGCGGAACCTGAGCTGGCACGTGCACGACCTCACCGAACCCGGCGAGCTCGCAGGCTCCGCGGACGTGGTGCGCACCGAGCGGGTGCTGATCTACCAGGACGATCTCGCGGCGGCGGCCGAGAAGCTGCTGCGGCTGCTGCGCCCGGGCGGGCGCTTGGTCAGCTTCGAGCTCGACTACGGCGCCATGCTGCTCCCGACGGGACCGTTCCGCCCGAGCCTGGTGGACGAGATCGTCGAGATCATGCGGGACTCGCTGCCCCAGGCGTGGGCGGGCCGCCGGTTGCCCGCGCTGCTGGCCGAGCGCGGTCTCGCGGTCACCTCCGAGCCGTTCAGCTTCGGGGTCAACCAGCAGGTGTGGCAGCGCATCGTCGGGGACACGTTGCGCACCCACGCAGCGGACCGGCCGGAGATCACGGAGTGGCTGCACCACCACGAGACCTCCGGCGAGGTGGAGCTCTCGGCCGCGTTCACCGGCGTGCTCACCAGCGCCCGGCTCGAAACCCGCTGACGCTGGGCGACTGCGTTGATCGCTCCGGGCCCCTGAAAAGCTGTCCGGGCCTCTGAAAAAGCTGTCCGGGTCTTTTGAAAAGCTGACGGGCGCCACGACGAGACGTCCGCCGGAGGGGATCCGATGCCAGCCGCAGACCAGGTGCGCGCCCACGCCCGCGCGCACGACGGAACCGCACTTGCCCACCAACGCCAGGGCACCGGTTACCCACTGGTCCTGCTGGCCGGTCAGGCGAACGACCACCACTGGTGGGACGGCGTCCGCGAGGACTTCCACCCCGCGCACAGCACGATCACGGTCGACTACCGCGGAACCGGCGGCAGCGGGAAACCGGACGAGCCTTATTCCACGCGGGGATTCGCCGCGGACGTGGTCGCGGTGCTCGACGAGCTCGGCGTCGAACGCGCCGACGTATACGGCACGTCGATGGGCGGGCGCGTCGCGCAATGGCTCGCCGCGCTGCATCCCGGGCGGGTGCGGCGGCTGGTGCTGGGCTGCACCTCGCCCGGCGGTCCACACGCGACGGAGCGGGACGCGGACGTGCGGCGCGCGCTGGCCCAGCCGGATCCCGGTGCCGCGCGGCAGGCCTTGGTGGAATTGATGTTCACGCCGTCCTGGCCCGCCGAAGATCCCCGCACGGACCAGGTTCTCGGCGACCCGGACATGCCCGCGCACGCCAAGCGCAGGCACCTGGTCGCCAGCAACGAGCACGACGCCTGGGAGGTGCTGCCGCGGATCACCGCGCCGACGCTGGTCCTGCACGGCGAACAGGACCGGCTCACCCCGCCGGACAACGCCCCGCTGCTGGCCGAACGCATCCCGGACGCCCGGCTGCACCTGCTGCCGGACGCGCGCCACGCCTACTTCCTGCAGCGCCGCCCGTCGGCGACCGACCTGGTGCGGGATTTCCTGGCCGAATAGGGAAATGCCGGACGCCGCAACGGAAATCCCGCGGGAGATCGGCTCACTCGATGAGCGCGTACTGGTGCTCCGGACGACCGCTGGCGCCGTAGCGCAAGGTCATGTCCACCTTGCCGTCCTGGGCGAGCCCCGCGAGGTAGCGCTGCGCCGTCGCGCGCGCCACGCCGAGCTGCTCGGCCACCTCGGCGGCCGAACGCGGGCCTTCGGCGCCGCGCAACGCATCCACGATCAGCCGGGTGGTGATCGTCGAGCGGCCCTTCGGCGTGCCGGGCTGGTCGCCCTCGTGCAGCAGTCGCATCGCGCGGTCGATCTCGGCCTGGTCGACCTTGCCGCCTTCGGCGGGCAGCCGCGCGTGGTAGTGCGCGTAGGCGGTCAAGCGCTGCTGCAACTGGTCCGCGGTGAACGGTTTGACCAGGTAGTTCAACGCCCCGGCGGCCAGCGCCGCGCGCACCGACGCCGGGTCGGCCGCCGCGGTGAGCATGATCGCGTCCACGTCCAGCTCGCCGAGCAGCGCTATCCCGGAGCGGTCCGGCAGGTAGTTGTCCAGCAGCAGCAGGTCCGGGTACCGCTCGTCGACGAGCTCGCGGGCCTGCGCGGCGGAATGCGCGATGCCGACGGTGCGAAAGCCAGCCACCTGGTCGGTGAACTCGGCGTGCACCCGGGCGACGCGGAAGTCGTCCTCGACGACGAGGACCCGGATCATCGGTTCGCCTCCTGTTCCTCGGGAGGTTCGGCGTCGGCCGCGCCGCCTTCGTCCCTCGTGGCATTTCTGTCCATTGTGGACTCCGAGTCCTCGGGGGCTGCACCGGCCCGCCGCGGCTCCAACGCGCCCGGCAGCCGTGCGACGAACACCGCCCCGTGCTCGGCTCCGCCGGGATCGGTCAGCCGCACTTCGCCGCCGAGGCTGCCTGCCGCCTGCCGGGTGAGCGCGAGGCCGAGACCGCGCC
>NZ_JAFRFW010000788.1:0-22146 GCF_017434145.1 Saccharopolyspora sp.
CCCATGACCATCGATCACGACGAACCTAATGGGTAACGGATCGGCACAACACCCGCGGAAGACGTGGCCGGGCAGCCGTCGCGGCAGGCCGAGCTGCACGCCGGCCGCCGAGGCCGGGCCGTCCGAGCTGACGACCCGGGCCTCGTGGACCTCGGCCTGCGGACGTACCAGCGCGCCCCGAGCTCCGGCACACCCGCGGAGATCGCTGGCGCGGGTGGTTCAGCGGGAGCTGGCCGACCCCGCCTCGGCGTTCGCGGCGACCGCTGGCTCCGGTGCCTCGGCCGCCTCCGCCTCGGCCGCCTTCGCCGTGAGGCCGCGCTGGCGGGGAACATCCACCTCCTGCTCATCGCCGAGCAGATCGTCGTGCACGACACCGGCGACGTAGGAGTCCCCCGCCTCGGAGTCCGCGTCCGACTCCACCGCGGTCAAGAACGGCTCGGCGTCGGCCATGATCTGCTGGGCCGCCCGCACCCGCTTGGCCAGGTCCTGCCGCATCCGCAGCATCGCCTCCGAGTGCTCGTCGGCGCGGCGGAGCCGGCGCTCCGACTCGGCGGTGGCCTCCACGACTCGGCGCTGCGCCTCGGCACGGCTGCGCTGCTCGCGCTCGGCCTGGACCCTGGTGGCCTCCTCGCGGCGTGCCGCCATGGAGATCTCGAAATCGTTCTCCACCTGGGTGCGCCGGGCCTCCGCCTCGTTGTCCAGCTTGCGGCGGTGCGCCTCGGCCTCGCGCGCCATGTGCTGGATGTCCCGGCGGGTCTCGGCCAGCGCCTCGTTGCGCTGCGTCTCCGACTGCCTGCGCCACTGGTCGGCCTCGGCGACCAGGTTCTCGTAACGGGTACGCAGCTCAGCGGCGGACTGCTCGGCGCGCGCCCACTCGTGCTCGGACGCCGCCTGCGCGGACGACACGACCTCCGCGGCCTCGTCGTGGGCCAGCCGCACCATCCGGCGCATCCGGTCGGACAGCGCCGTCTCCTCGATCGGCGTGCGGCAGACCGCGTCGTACTGCTCGCGCAGCTGCTCGATCTCGGCACGCGCCTGCTCCAGCTCCGCCGAGAGGTCCGCGACCTGGCTCAACGCCGCGTCGCGATCCTCGGTGAGCATCCGGACCTCGGCATCGGTCTGCTGGATGTAGAACCGGACCTGCGAACGGCGGTAGCCGTACCAGACGGTGTCGAAATCGGACTTCAGCGGTACCAGGTCACGATCTTCGTTGTTGTAGCCCACGGTCTCACCCCATTGATCATCAGTTGTTCTGCTGGGAGCGAGCCACGCCCCGACGCGGCAAAATCCGTTGTACACCCGCGAAAGCCTTCGGCGATGTGCTCCGCCGGGAGGAACCGGCGAACCCCGGACGCCACTTGCGCGACATTGCCGCGACGAGCCTGCCGACCGGAAAGATCACGCCGGACCTCACCGGCAGGCGCCGCCGGGCAACGGTGTCACGGATCGCTGAGTGCATTGTCCACCCCGACCGCGCATAAGATCAACTGTTTGAATTTCCGAAACCCGCGGGACATCCTCGGTCGGCCGCCCCGCCACCGAGGCCGAAAACCGTTGCGGCGTCAGCGATTTGCGGCAGGCGCCAGCACGCGCCGGAAAGTGGTTTCGATTTCATCTCGACTCGGCACCGACTCCCGGACGACGCCTTGCAGCAACAAGCCGCAAAAAAGCGCCGACAGTGCACGGCCCGTCACCGAATCGGTATAGCACGTGAACAGCTCCACCAGCTCCGCGTCCCACTCGTTGCTGACGTGCGCCAACGCGGGCCGGTGCAACGCGGCCATGTAGAGCTCGTGTTGCACGACAGTGCGCGAACGTTGCGGGCCGAGGTAGCGCAGTATGAGATCACCGAGCGCGGCGGCCAAGTCGTCCTCGCCGGACAGCGAGTTCGCCCACGCGCGCAGCTCGGCGACGTCGTCCTGCGCGGACTGGCGCAACGCCTCCGCGAGCAAATCGTCGAGCGTCCGGAAGTAGTACGTCGTCGATCCGAGCGGCACGCCGGCGGCAGCCGCGACAGCGCGGTGCGTGAGCTTCTCGATCCCCCGCTCGGCCACGACGTCGATCGCCGCCCTGGCGATGCGCTCCCTCCTCGCCGGATCCTTGCGGCGCGTCGCAGCCCCCGTCGACACCATGCGGCAAGCCTGCCACGAAACGTCCTCGCAGCGTTGCGGCCCACATCACGCTGCGTGCGTTTCCCCTGCGCACGATCCTGAAGTGAGCGCCGAAACGCGAGCCCCGAACCACGATGATGTACAGATGTACACGACCGGTGCTAGGGTCCTCCGGCAGCGCCGCCGCAGGGCACCGACGTCCCGGCCAGGCGCGCCCCGACGCCGACCGCACCGGCGCGCCGCGGAAGAGCCCGCGCAAACCCGCCACGCAGCCAACTACAGGGACACCCATGTCGAACGACGAAAGCCCGAACACGCTGTTCATCGACGGAACCTGGCAACCCGCAGGCGCCGGCGGCGTGCGCGAAATCCGCAGCCCCGCCGACGGCACCCTCGTCACCACCGTCTCCGAAGGCGACCGGAACGACACCGAACGGGCCATCCACGCCGCCCGCCGGACCTTCGACGACGGCACCTGGGCGAACACCTCCGCATGGGACCGCGGTGACCTGCTGCTGCGCGTCAGCGACATCCTGGTGCGCGACCAAGCCGAATTCGCCCGCGCCGAATCCGGCGACACCGGCAAACGCCTGGTGGAGAGCGAACAGGACATGGCCGACATCGCCGCCTGCTTCCGCTACTTCGGCAAACTCGCCGGGGTCAACGGCGGCGACGTGGTCGACACCGGCTCGCCCGACTCGTTCAGCCGCGTGCGCTACGAACCCGTCGGCGTCTGCGGCATGATCACGCCCTGGAACTTCCCGCTGCTGCAGGTCGCGTGGAAGGTCGCGCCCGCGATCGCCGCAGGCGACACCTTCGTGCTCAAACCCAGCGAACTCACGCCCAGCACCGCGATCCTGCTGATGCGCGCGCTCGACGAAGCAGGACTGCCCGCAGGCGTGGGCAACCTCGTGCTCGGCAGCGGGCCGGAAACCGGCGCGCTGCTGGCCGAACACCGCGACATCGACCTCATCTCGTTCACCGGCGGACTGCACACCGGCCGGTCCATCGCCGCCTCCGCCGCAGCCACCGTCAAGAAGGTCGCCCTCGAACTCGGCGGGAAGAACCCCAACGTGGTCTTCGCCGACGCCGACTTCGACACCGCCGTCGACTACGCGCTGATGGCCGTGTTCCTGCACTCCGGGCAAGTGTGCTCCGCCGGGGCGCGACTCGTCGTGCAAGACGACATCCACGACGAGTTCGTCGACGAACTCGTGCGGCGAACCGAGAAGATCCGCATCGGCGGGCCCTACGACGAAGACGCCGAAACCGGGCCGCTGATCTCCGCCGCACACCTCGAGAAAGTTTCCGCGCACGTGGCCAAGGCCGTGGAAGAAGGCGCTGTGCTGCGCACCGGCGGGCGCCGCCCCGAAGGCGAGCGCTACGCCAACGGGCACTACTACCTGCCGACCGTGCTCGACGAAGTCGCGCAAGGCAGCTACGCCGTCACCGAAGAATCCTTCGGGCCCGTGCTCACCGTGGAACGCTTCACCGACGAAGACGACGCCGTGCGCATCGCCAACGACACGCACTACGGGCTCGCCGGCGCGGTGTTCAGCAGCGACGTGAGCAAAGCCCAGCGCGTCGCGCACCGGCTGCGGCACGGCACCGTGTGGATCAACGACTTCCACCCATACCTGCCCCAAGCCGAATGGGGCGGCTACAAACAATCCGGCATCGGCCGCGAACTCGGACGCGCCGGGCTCGGCGAATACCAGGAGGCCAAGCACATCCATCAAAACCTGCGCCCGCAGCCGCCGCGGTGGTTCGACGGCCGCTGACCGGGGGCAGGCACAAACCCATACTGCGCAACAACCACCCGCCGCTCGGCCCCGCAGCCCGCGGGACACCGAGCGCGGGAAAGGAGTTCGGGCATGAGCGCGCCCACCGGGGACGCCGAGCTCAGCGAGTTCGGCTACACCAACAAACTGAAAAGATCCCTCGGCGGCTTCCACACCTTCGCCGCAGGAATCAGCTACATCTCGGTGCTGACCGGCACCTTCCAGCTCTCCTACTTCGGATTGTCGTCCGGAGGACCCGCCTACTGGTGGTCCTGGCCGCTGGTGTTCTTCGGCCAGCTGATGGTGGCGTTGAGCTTCGCCGAACTGGCCTCGCACTACCCCATCGCCGGATCGATCTACAACTGGTCGAAAAAGCTCGGGGGCAAACACGTGGCCTGGCTGGCCGGCTGGATGATGCTGCTGGCGTCGATCGTTTCCATCGCCGCCACCGCACTCGCCTACCAGCACACGCTCCCGCAAATATGGGGCGCTTTCCAAATCATCGGTAACGGGAGCGGAACCAGCGAAGCCGCCAACGGCGTGCTGCTCGCGACGATGCTGATCGTGTTCACCACGCTGGTCAACGCTTTCGGCGTGAAACTCATGGCGCGGATCAACAGCGCCGGGGTGACCATCGAACTGATCGCGGCCGTGCTGCTGATCCTGTTCCTGGCCGTGGCCGCGACCCGCGGGCCGGACGTCGTGCTCGAAACGCAGAACACCGGAAGCACCAACCCGCACGGATACCTCGGCGCGTTCCTCGTCGCCGCGCTCGCGTCGTCCTACGTGATGTACGGGTTCGACACCGCCTCGTCCCTCGGCGAAGAATCGATCAACCCGCATCGGAACGCGCCCAAAGCCATTCTGCGATCGCTGATCGCATCGTTCGTGCTCGGCGGGCTGATCATCCTGCTGGCGCTGATGGCCGCCAGAGACCTCAACGCGCCGGAGCTGACCGAAGTCGGGCTCCAGTTCGTGCTCACCGACTCGCTCGGACCACTCATCGGACGGCTGTTCCTGCTCGTGGTGTTCGTGGCGATCACCGTGTGCGTGCTCGCGGTGCACACCGCGGCCATCCGCATCGCATTCGCCATGGCGCGGGACAACGCACTGCCCGGCGGGTCGAAACTCGCACGAGTCAGCCCACGCTTTCAGACGCCGGTCGTACCGGCCATCGTCATCGGCGTCATCGCAGTGGCACTGCTGGTCGTCAACATCGGGCAACCGCAGATCTTCTCCGCCGTCACCAGCCTCGCGATCATCCTCATCTACGTGTCGTACCTGCTGGTGACCATCCCCATGCTGGTCGCCCGCCTGCGCGGCGAATGGTCCTCCCGGAAGCAGGAAGGCCGATTCACCCTCGGGCGGTGGGGACTGCCCGTGAACGTGCTCGCGGTGCTGTGGGGAATCGGGATGACCACCAACCTCGCCTGGCCGCGGCGCGACGTCTACAACGCCGAACCGCCCTACCACTGGTACCTGCAGTGGAGCTCCGTGCTGTTCGTCGGCATCGCCGCGCTCGGCGGATTCGCCTACTACTGGTTCGTGCAGCGACACCGCGTCGGCGTGCTCGCCGACCACGCGGCCACGGGCGAAACCGATACGACCAAGTCCGCACTGTCCTGAAGGGAACGGAGCTGAGACCATGGCCGAAGAATTCGACTACGTCGTGGTGGGCGGCGGAAGCGCAGGCGCCGCGCTGGCGGCTCGCCTTTCCGAAGACCCCGGCACCACTGTTTGCCTGCTCGAAGCCGGACCATCCGATGTCGGGGACAAAGCCATCCTCGAACTCGACCGGTGGATGGCGCTGCTCGAATCCGGCTACGACTGGGATTACCTCGTCGAACCGCAAGAGCAAGGCAACTCCTACATGCGGCACGCCCGTGCCCGCGTGCTCGGCGGCTGCTCCTCGCACAACTCGTGCATCGCGTTCTGGGCGCCCGCCGAAGACCTCGACGAATGGGAACGGATGGGCGCCACCGGATGGGGCGCCAGCGACGTCTTCCCGCTGTACAAGAGGCTCGAGACCAACGACGGACCAGGCGACCACCACGGGCGCAGCGGGCCGGTGAACATTCGCAGCGTTCCGCCCAACGACCCGTCCGGGGTTGCGCTGCTGCAAGCCTGCGAACAAGCGGGCATCCCGACGACCGAATTCAACTCGGGACGCACCGTCACGCACGGCGCGAACTGGTTCCAGATCAACGCGCGGGAAGACGGCACGCGGTCGTCGTCTTCGGTGTCCTACCTGCACCCGATCATGGGCAGGCGGCCGAACCTCGAGGTGCGCACCGAAGTGCGGGCCAAAAAGGTCGAGTTCGATGGGAAGCGGGCGACCGGGATCGCCTATCTCGACCCCGACCTCGTCCACACCCGCACGGTGCGCGCCCGGCAAGAAGTGGTGCTGTCCTCCGGGGCCATCGACACGCCCAAGCTGCTGATGCTGTCCGGAATCGGGCCGGGCGAACACCTGCGGGAAGTCGGGATCGACGTGCTCGTCGACTCACCCGGCGTCGGATCCAACCTCCAGGACCATCCCGAAGGCGTCATCGGATGGGACGCGAAGCAGCCGATGGTCACCGAATCCACGCAATGGTGGGAGATCGGCATCTTCACCACCACCGAAGCCGGCCTGAACCGGCCCGACCTGATGTTCCACTACGGTTCGGTGCCGTTCGACATGCACACCATGCGGCAGGGATACCCGACGACGGAGAACGGCTTCTGCCTGACGCCGAACGTCACCCGCAGCCGCTCGATCGGCAACGTCCGGTTGCGCACTCGAGATTTCCGGGACAAGCCGAAGGTCGACCCCCGGTACTTCACCGACCCGCACGACATCAGGGTCATGACCGAGGGCATCAAACTCGCGCGGAAGATCGTCTCGCAGCAGGCGATGCACGAATGGGCCGGTGCCGAACTGCACCCAGGCCCCGATGTACGCAGCGACGACGAGATCGCTGACTACATCAGGAAGACGCACAACACCGTCTACCACCCCGCGGCTTCGGTCCCGATGGGCGCGGCCGACGACCAGAACGCGCCGCTAGACGCACGCCTGCGGGTCAAGGGCGTCGACGGCCTGCGCGTCGCTGATGCCTCCGCGATGCCGTTCCTGGTCGCGGTGAACCCGAACATCACCACGATGGCCATCGGCGAGAAGTGCTCCGACATGCTCAAGGAGGACAACGCCGGCTGAACCCGCGGTGCTCTTGCAGCGGTCCCTCCAGCCCCCCGTTCTGGAGGGACCGCTTGCTTGCCATCGTCCAGTCCGCGAAGGTCAGCGACCGCGGACATCCCGAATGGCGCACCATCCGGTGGATGGTGCGCCGCAGGCGTTCCGCAGTCACCCGGGCGGTTCCCGAGTCCGCTGATGTCGAGTTCTCGCCCGGACCCGCGGGCTGCGTGCCGGATCCACCCAAACCGGCGGTAGGAAGGCAGGCCACCCGTCGTCCATCGTCACTTCCCACCGCTGACGGTGGATCAGCCTGTGGTGGTGTCCGCACAACATGACCATGTTGTGCAGCGCTGTTGCGCCGCCGTCCGCCCAGTGCCGCACGTGGTGCGCCTGCGAGGTCCCTGGCGGCCGGTCGCAGTCGGGGAACGCGCAGGAGCCGTCACGCGCCGACAGCGCGGCCCTGATGTGCGCGGGCGCTGTCCGTTCGGACCGCCCGACGTCCAACGGCTGCCCGTCTCCGCCGAGCACGAGCGGCAGCACTTCGGCATCGCACGCGAGCCGTCGCGCGGCGGCCGCCGTGATCGGCTGCTCGGTGTTGTCGACCGTGCCGCCCGTCCTGGGTGCCCGCCCGAAGACGTCCGGCTGCGGATTCCGTTCTTCGCAAGCTCCGTCAGCGACCAACCCTTCGGTGAGCTGGTCGTAATCGATGGTCACGCGCACCTGCGCACGCGCATCGCCGTGCTTGCGCTCGAGCAGGTCGACGAATGCATCGGCGTTCCGCTTGGCCGGGCTGCGCGTGTCCGGCACTCCGTCGGCTTCCCGCCGCGGCGCGGCCAACGGCTGCAACGCCGCGCGCAACTCGGCGCCCGACTCCCGGTCGAGGCGTCCGTTCAGGACCGTCATGCCGTCGCGCCCCGTAGCGATCCGCAGTTCGCGGTGCTCGACCTGGTATTCCTCGGTGCGCAACGCGCCGTCCTGGTCGAGCAGGTACCGGAGGTGCTCACCCGCGGAGCGCAGCTCGTGCGGCGGCAACTCGCGCGCCTGCCGCGCCAGCAGGGCGTCCGCCGCGTGCCGCTCGGTGGCGTCGACCCCCGGCGGCATCGCCGCAACACCGTCCACAATGGTCCCTGCGTGCGCCAGCGTGATCTCGCCGTTGCGCATGGCTCCAGCGGTCTCCGGCAGGGCGGGTGGCAGCTGTTCTCCACCGAGCCCGACTCGTTCGGTGACCTCCCTCGCCACCTGCACCCGCCGCCGCGCCTCGCCCGCGGCCAGGTTCAGCATCTCCCGCAACCAGGCCTGCACCGACCGCGCTCCGCTGGTGCCGTGCAGACCGCGCCGCTCGGCTTCGGCGATCCGCAGCAGCTGACCGAACAGCGCATCCCGCATGACTTGCTCACCGCGCCGGATCTCCGCGACGAGCTCGTCGTCGGATTCGGCCACCACACCGCCGCGATCCGACTCGCCGTCCTCCCGTGGTCGAGGCACGCGCGAACCGAGCTCGCCGACCTCCTCGGCGAGCCCCGGACGCGCAGAAATCCCGACCACAACCCCATGATCCACGATCGAACACCCGTTCACCACTACACGACCGAGTGATCACGCCCGCACCGTCCGCCCTCGCCCGTAACCTCCGCCGCATGCACGCACGCGAGGAAGTGCTGGACCAGCTCGACTTCTACTGGGACCAATGGCGCCCGCACCTGGATGGCCTGACCGACGAGGAGTACTTCTGGGAACCGGTCCCCGGCTGCTGGTCGGTGCGGCCCACCGACCGGGGCCACGAGTTCGACTTCGCCTTCCCCGAACCCACCCCTCCTCCGTTCACCACGATCGCCTGGCGCCTGTGCCACATCGCCGATCACGTGCTGGCGATGCGCGTGTCCAACCACTTCGGCGACGGCTCGTACCGGATCGACCACACCCACTACCCCGCCAGCGCCACCGTCGCGCTCAAGCACCTCGACCACCAGCACCGCCAGTGGCGCGACGGCATCGGCGGAATGGACGCCGAGGCCTGGTCCCGCCCGGTCGGTGCCGCCGAGGGACCGTTCGCCGACCGCCCCTACCTGGCACTGGTGCTGCACCTCAACCGCGAGCTGATCCACCACGGAGCCGAGGTGAGCCTGCTCCGCGACCTGTACCGCGCCTCGGGCGGCGCCCACTTCCAGCGGTGATCTCGCGCGCACAGCGGTACCTCCGGCACCCGCTTCGTGATCGAATGCCCGCGATCACCGAACACCCCGAGCCGGAGCGAGCATGTCGACTGCACGATCGAGCAAGCGCACCCCGCTGTGGATCTCGGTGCTCTCCGCGTTGATCATCGCCGCGGGGTGGGTGGTGTTCGAGTCCGGGCTGCTGGACCGGTTGGCCCCGGACGCCGCGTCCTCCGACGCTCCGGCCGCCGCGCAGCTCGCCCAGCTCGAGGTCGCGCCGGAAGGTTCGATGGACGGCTACTCGCGCGACCGCTTCGAGCACTGGAAACCGGCGCCGCAGGCGGGCAAGAACTGCAACACCCGGGAGGCGGTGCTGCGCCGCGATGGCGAGGACGTGGCGGTGAACAACGCGTGCGAGTCGACCTCCGGATCGTGGGTGAGCAGCTACACCGGCGGTACCGTCCGCAGCGGATCCGATGTGGACATCGATCACATGGTGCCGCTGGCCGATGCCTGGCGCAGCGGTGCCGACGAGTGGACCGACCAGCGCCGCGAGCAGTTCGCCAACGACATGAACCTGCCGCAGCTGGTCGCAGCCGATGCGAAGTCCAATCGCGCCAAGGGCGACAAGGACCCGTCCGAGTGGAAGCCGGCGAAGGCGACTTGGTGCGAATACTCGACGGATTGGGTCACGGTCAAGCACTCCTACGGTCTCACCGTCACCGAGCAGGAGAAGTCGGCGTTGCAGGAGATGCTGGCCACCTGCTGAGCGCGTTGATCGCTTGTCGCGGTCCGCCCGGCCCGGAACCCTCGGATCACGCGCACCGCGACGAGGCCACGGCGGCCGTGGCGCAGCACGAATGATCGATGCCAAGCTGCCCGCATGCGCCTAGGACTCGGACTTCCCCAATTCGGCCCGTTCGCCGACCCGGCCTGCGTGCACGAGGTCGCAACCGAAGCCGAGGGGATGGGTTTCGAGAGCTTGTGGGCGGGAGAGCGCCTGCACGCGCCCCGCAATCCCAGTACGCCATACCCGGGTTCCGCCGATGGTTCGCTCCCCGACCGGATGCGAGCGAGCCTGGATCCGCTGCTGGTGCTGACCGTCGCCGCGTCCGCCACGAATCGCGCCGCGCTGGGCACCAGCACTCTCAACGCGCCGCTGTACGCACCGATCGCGCTGGCCCGCGCGCTCACCGGCGTCGATCGGCTGAGCAATGGCCGGCTGATCCCCGGCTTCGGGCTGGGCTGGATGCGCGACGAGTACGAGGCAGCGGGCGTCCCGTGGCACCAGCGCGCCGCTCGACTGGACGACGCGCTGACCGCGTTGCGCGCGTTGTGGGGCCCGGATCCGGTGCGGCATCAGGGCCGCTTCAGCACCGTCTCGCCGGGTGATTTCCAGCCGAAGCCGGTGCAGCCGAGCCCGCCGATCTACCTCGGCGGCAGTTCCGAGGCCGCCTTGCGCCGCACGGCCACGCGTGGTGACGGCTGGCTCGGCGTGGCCTTGCCCTTGCCCGCGCTGGAGCGGGTGCTCGGAATGCTGCGCGAGTTCGCGGCCGAGGCCGGTCGCGCCCCGGCCGCCACGGCTTTGCGGGTCAACGTGGAGCTCGGCCCGCCCGGTGCTCGGCCGGTGCAGGGCCCGGTGGAGCGCATCGTCGACTACTTGCACGCCGTCGCCGAGCTCGGTGTGCAGGATGCCTTCGTCGATCTCCAGTTCACGACTCCGGACGTTCCGTCGTTGCTGCGCACCGCAGCGCGCTTCCGTTCAGCCTTCCCGTCCTGACCGCCCGGACCGCCGAACCCGGCCGCGGTCATTTCCGGAACGTTCCAGACCCTGGCGCACATACCGGCTAGTCGGTACGGTCCCTGTCATGCCTGCCAACCCCAGCGTCGCGATCTTCGACTACGGCGGGGTGCTCACCACGCCCGGCCGGTTGGCCATCTCGGCGTGGACCGAAGCTGAAGGCATCGAGCCGGAGTCGTTCTCCACCGCGTTGAAGGAGTGGCTGTCCCGGAGTGCTCCGGCGGGCACCCCGATCCACCGCCTGGAGACCGGCGAACTCTCCGCCGCCGAGTTCGACCGGCTGCTCGCAGCCAGGCTGCGCACCGTCGACGGCGACACCGTCGAACCGGAGGGGTTGCTCTCCCGGCTGTTCGCGAACATGCGCCCGGACGAGTCGATGCTGCAGCTGGTGCGCGACCTGCGCGATCGCGGGGTGCGCACCGCTCTGCTGTCGAACAGCTGGGGGAACAACTACCCGTGGGAGTCGTTGCGGGACCTGTTCGAGCTGGCGGTCATTTCCAGCGAGGTGGGCCTGCGCAAACCCGACCCGCGGATCTACGAACTCACGTTGCGGCGGCTCGACCTGCCCGCGGAGCAGGCCGTGTTCGTCGACGACGGTGCACCGAACATCGAGGCGGCCGAGCGCTTGGGCCTGCGCGGCGTGCTGCATTCGGAGGCCGCGAAGACCCGTGCCGAACTGGCCACCTGGTTCCCCGAGCTGACCACGCGGCACTTCCCGTGACCCCTTGCACCACCCCGTGACACCGGCGCGCGGCAGCGCGGCCGCTCCCGCAGGCAGAACGAGTTCACCGACGGAGGAGATCCGATGAGCGCTGGCGACCCACCCGGCCTGGACCTGTCCCGGTTGCGCGAACACTTGGAGTCGCAGCTGCCGGGCCTGACCGCGGGACCGTTGACCGCGGAGCTGGTGCAGGGCGGCCGCTCCAACCTCACCTACATCGTCGGCGACGGCGCGAACCGCTGGGTGGTGCGCCGCCCGCCGCTCGGTCACGTGCTGGCCACGGCGCACGACATGAGCCGCGAGCACCGCGTGATGTCGGCGCTGGCGGGCACTTCGGTGCCGGTGCCGCGGACTTACCTGCTGTGCCAGGACGAGGACGTCATCGGCGCGCCGTTCTACGTGATGGAGTTCGTGCCGGGCACGGTGTACCGCTCGCCGGAGCAGACCGCGCAGCTCGACGCCGGGCAGCGCCGTGATCTGTCCATGCAGCTGGCGGACGTGCTCGCGGACCTGCACACGCTGGATCCCGAGCAGGTCGGGCTGGGCGATTTCGGCCGCCCGGAGGGCTTCCTCCAGCGGCAGGTGCGCCGCTGGAGCAAGCAGCTCGCGGCCTCGCACAGCCGGGAGATCCCGGGCATCGACCGGTTGGCGCAGCGGTTGGGCGAGCGCGTGCCGCCGACCCGGCACGCCGGCATCGTGCACGGCGACTACCGGCTGGACAACGTGCTGGTCGACGAGCAGCACAACATCTCGGCGGTGCTCGACTGGGAGATGGCCACGCTCGGCGATCCGCTCACCGACGTGGGCCTGCTCAAGGTGTACTGGGAAGGCATGGACGGCGTCGAGTACAACCCGATCGCCAAGGGCATCGGCCCGGAGTACGGGTTCCCGCCGGTCCGCGAGCTGTGGGACCGCTACGCCGCCCGCAGCGGCATCGATCTGTCCGATTTGGACTGGTACGTGGCGTTCGGCTTCTTCAAGCTCGCGGTGATCAGCGAGGGCATCCACTACCGCTACGTGCACGGCCAGACCGTCGGCGAGGGCTTCGAGCACGTCGGAGCCCTGGTCGAGCACTTGGTCGCGCAGGGCTTGTCCGCACTCGACTAGGAACTGTTTCATAAGCGGCGCCAGCCGCTTGCCGGTGCCCCAGGACTCAGCCGGACCACCGGCGGGTTCTCAGGCGTCTTCTGGCGAGGACAGCTCAGACGCCGAGTAGGGCGCTACTTAAGGAGGAGATCCCGGAGCCAGAAGACGTCTGAGGTTCCGCTGGGTGACCCACTACGCACACCCTTTCAAAACACTCCCTAGGAGGTATGGCGTGGACTTCGGGTACGACGACCGCACCGAGCAGCTGCGCGCGCAGCTCACCGAGTTCATGGACGAGCACGTCCACCCGGCCGAGCCGGTGCTGCACGAGCAGCTCGCGGCCGCGGACAGCCGGTGGACGCACGCACCGATCATCGACGAGCTCAAGGCCAAGGCCCGCGAGCGCGGCCTGTGGAACCTGTTCCTGCCGGGCGCGGACGGCGCCGGGCTGACGAACCTGCAGTACGCCCCGCTGGCGGAGATCATGGGCCGCAGTCCCACGTTGGCGCCGGAGGTGTTCAACTGCTCGGCGCCGGACACCGGCAACATGGAGGTGCTGGCCGAGTTCGGCACCCCGCAGCAGCGCGAGCGGTGGCTGAAACCGCTGCTGGACGGCGAGATCCGCTCGGCGTTCTGCATGACCGAGCCGGAGGTGGCGTCTTCGGACGCGACGAACATCGGCACCCGCATCGAGCGCGACGGCGACTCCTACGTGATCAACGGCCGCAAGTGGTGGTCGTCCGGCGCGATGAGCCCCCGCTGCAAGGTGCTGATCGTGATGGGCAAGTCGGACCCGGAGGCCGAGCGGCACCGCCAGCAGAGCCAGATCCTGGTGCCGGTCGACACCCCCGGCGTGCGCATCGAGCGCGGCATGCACGTGTTCGGCTACGACGACGGCGACCACGGCGGGCACGCCGAGATCGTGTTCGACGACGTCCGCGTCCCGGCCGAGAACATCATTTCCGGCGAGGGCGAGGGTTTCGCAATCGCGCAGGCGCGCCTCGGCCCTGGCCGCATCCACCACTGCATGCGCGCGATCGGGATGGCCGAGCGCGCGCTGGAGCTGATGTGCCGCCGCGTCACGAGCCGCCGGGCGTTCGGCGGACCGATCGCCGATCAGGGCGTGGTGCAGCAGTGGATCGCCGATGCCCGCATCAACATCGAGACGAACCGGCTGCTGACGCTCAAGACCGCGTGGCTGATGGACACCGTCGGCAACAAGGGCGCGCACACCGAGATCCAGGCGATCAAGGTGGCGGTGCCGCAGATGGTGACGACCATTGTGGACCGCGCCATCCAGGCGCACGGCGCCGCCGGGGTCAGCCAGGACACGCCGCTGGCGAGCCTGTACGCGCACGCCCGCACGTTGCACATCGTCGACGGCCCCGACGAGGTGCACCGCCGTTCGATGGCTCGCCGGGAGCTCAAGAAGTACCGGTGAACAGGCAGGCCCGCCACCGGAGTTTTTCCGCCCCTCGTAACAGAAGTGAGGAATCATGCCCGAAAAGACCGCGATCGTCACCGGCGCCGCCCGCGGTATCGGCGCGGCCACCGCGCAGCGCCTGGCCGCGGATGGATACGCCGTCGCGGTGATCGACCTGGACGAGCAGCAGTGCGCCGAGACCGTGTCCGCGATCGAGTCCGCGGGCGGCAAGGCGCTGGCCGTCGGTGCCGACGTGAGCGATTCCGATCAGGTCACCGCGGCCGTCGATCGGGTCTCCGCCGAGCTCGGCACCCCGCTGGCGCTGGTCAACAACGCCGGCGTGCTGCGCGACAACATGCTGTTCAAGATGTCCGATTCGGACTGGGACACGGTGATGTCGGTGCACCTGCGCGGTGCGTTCCTGATGAGCCGCGCGGTGCAGAAGTTCATGGTGGAGGCCAAGTGGGGCCGGATCGTGAACCTCTCCAGCACCTCGGCGCTGGGCAACCGCGGCCAGGCCAACTACTCCACGGCGAAGGCGGGCATGCAGGGCCTGACCAAGACGTTGGCGATCGAGCTGGGCAAGTTCGGTGTCACGGTCAACGCCATCGCGCCGGGCTTCATCGCCACCGACATGACGAAGGCGACGGCGGAGCGGGTCGGCGCCAGCTTCGAGGATTTCTCGAACGCGGCGGTTTCCACGATCCCGGTCGGCCGGGCCGGTGCTCCGGACGACATCGCCAACGCCGCGTCGTTCTTCCTGGATGAGCGTTCCGGGTTCGTCTCCGGCCAGGTGCTCTACGTCGCCGGTGGCCCGAAGGCGTGAGCCCGCAGTACGAACCCGGAGCATGAAGGAGTGCGGCTATGACCGACGCAGCACGACTGCGCAACGAGGTCCGGGAGTTCCTCACCGAGCACGATCCATCCACTTCGGACCGCCTGGAGTTCTTGCGCGCGCGTTTCGACGCCGGGCTGGCGTGGGTGAACTACCCCGCCGGGCTCGGCGGCCTGGACGCTCCGCGCGAGCTGCAGCAGGTGGTGGACGCGGAGTTCGCCGCGGCCGGTGCACCGGACAACGACCCGGCAGGCAACGGCATCGGCCTGGGCATGGCCGCTCCGACCATCCTGCGGTTCGGCACCGACGAGCAGCGCAACCGCTACCTCCGTCCGCTCTGGACGGGCGAGGAGATCTGGTGCCAGCTGTTCAGCGAACCCGGAGCGGGTTCGGACCTGGCGGCGCTGGCGACCCGGGCGGTGCGGGACGGCGACGACTGGGTCGTAGAGGGCCAGAAGGTGTGGACCTCGTTCGCGCACAAGGCGAAGTGGGCGATCTTGGTCGCCCGCAGCGACCCGGACGCGCCCAAGCACAAGGGGTTGTCGTACTTCGTGTGCGACATGACCGACCCGAACGTGCAAGTCCGTCCGCTGCGCCAGATCACCGGTGAGGCCGAGTTCAACGAGGTCTTCCTGAACGGGGTGCGCATCCCCGATTCGCAGCGCCTCGGCGAAGTCGGCCAGGGCTGGCAGGTCGCGATGGGCACGCTGATGAACGAGCGGGTGGCCATCGGCGGCGGCAACACCGGCCGGGAGTCCGGGATGATCGGCGTGGTTTCCCAGGAATGGCGGGAAAATCCGCAGAACCGCACCCCGGCCGCGCACGATCGGTTGTTGCAGCTGTGGGTCGAGGCCGAGGCGACCCGGCTCACCGGCCAACGCTTGCGCCAGCAGCTCGCGGTGGGCACCCCGGGCCCGGAAGGTTCCGCGGTGAAGCTGGCGTTCGCCCGGCTGAACCAGGAGATCTCCGGTTTCGAGGTGGAGCTGGCCGGCGAGCGCGGCTTGGAGTACGACGACTGGACGTTGCGGCGGCCGGAGAACGTCGCGTTCACCGGACGCGGTCCCGGCTACCGATACCTGCGCGCGAAGGGGAATTCCATCGAGGGCGGCACTTCCGAGGTGCTGCGCAACGTGATCGCCGAGCGCGTGCTTGGGCTGCCACCGGAGATCCGCACGGACAAGGACGTCCCGTGGAAGGAGTTGCCGCGATGAGTGCCGATCTGCTCTACGGAGAGGTCGAGGAGGACCTGCGCGGCACGGTGCGCCGCGTGCTGCGCGACCGGTGCGATTCTTCCGCGGTGCTGGCCCGCTGCGAATCCGAGGAACCGTACGATTTCGCGCTGTGGCGCACGTTGGCCGGTGATCTCGGCGTCGCGACGTTGCCGGTACCGGAGGAGTCCGGTGGTGCGGGCGCGAGCGCACGGGAACTCGCCGTGGTCGCCGAGGAGATCGGCCGCGCGGTTGCTCCGGTTCCGTTCCTGGGCACCGTGCTCGCCACATCCGCGCTGAGCGCCGCTGGACCGGCGAACAAGGAGTTGATCGCCGAAATCGGCGCGGGATCCCGGATCGCCACTGTCGCCATTGGACTGACGACGGCTCCGTCAGCGCCGTTGACGCCTTCGGTGCGGGTGGAGAACGACACGCTGACCGGTTCGGTCCGAGCCGTCGTGGACCTGGAAGCGGCCGACACGGTGCTCGTCCCGGCCAGCACCCCTGGCGGTGTAGCACTGTTCCGCGTGGACGTTTCGTCGCCCGGCGTGACGTGCACCCCGGTGACTTCCTTGGACCTGACCCGCAGGATCGGGACGCTCGAGCTGTCCGGCGCGCCGGCGCACGAGGTCAGTTCCGACGGCGAAGCAGTGCTGCGCCACGCGTTGCGGATCGCGGCCGGGGTGCTCGCCTCCGAGCAGACCGGGCTCGCCCAGCACTGCCTGGATTCCACAGTGGAGTACGTGCTCACCCGCTACCAGTTCGGCAGGCAGGTCGGCTCGTTCCAGGCCGTCAAGCACCGCCTGGCCGACCTGTGGTCGGGGCTGAGCACCGCGCGAGCCACCGCCCGCAACGCCGCGGACGCGTTGTCCGGGCGGTCCGAAGCCGACCCCGCCGAAACCGACCCTGCCGAGACCGAGCTGGCCGTGGCACTGGCCCAGGCGTACTGCTCCGACCTGGCGGTGCGGGCCGCCGAGGACTCGCTGCAATTGCACGGCGGCATCGGCATGACTTGGGAACACCCGGTGCACCTGTACCTCGGGCGGGCCAAGAGCGCGCAACTGGCCTTCGGCACCGCGGAACGCCACCGCGCCCGAATCGCCGAACTCACCGGTCTCCCACCGGCCTGAGCCGTCCCGACCGAAAGGAATTCCATGCGCGTGTTCACCAGTCCCGACGAGGTTCGCGAGGCCGCGGGCGGCGAGCTCGGGACCAGTGATTGGCTGACGATCACTCAGGACCAGGTCGACAAGTTCGCCGATTCCACGCTGGACCACCAGTGGATCCACGTCGATCCCGACCGCGCCGCGAAGGGCCCGTTCGGCGCCACCATCGCGCACGGTTTCCTGACGTTGAGCCTGCTTTCCGCGCTCAACGCGCAGACCTACCGGTTCGAGAACGTCAAGATGGGCATCAACTACGGCCTGAACAAGGTGCGCTTCCCCAGCCCGGTGCGGGTGGGTTCGCGGGTCCGCTCGCACACCCGGCTCGTCGAGGTCACCGAGATCGACGGCGGCCTGCAGCTCACCGTCGAGTCCACTGTGGAAATCGAGGGCGAGTCGAAGCCGGCCTGCGTTTCCGAAGGTCTGACCCGCGTGCTGTTCTGAAGCACCCCGCGAGAACGCCCGCCCGTGCCGCGCAGGGCGGGCGTTCTCGCGTTCCGCGGTCCGAGTGCGAACTAGTTCAACGACGGACGCTCACAGGTGGATGCCCATGCCGGGTCCGAGTGGCAGGTCGGCGAAGTAGAACACGGTCAGGATCAGCGCCCACAGCAACCAGAACGGCACCACGAACGGCGTCATCCGCGCCACCAGGGTGCCGAGTCCCGCGGACGGCTCGTAACGTCGCAGGTAACCCAAGATAATGATCATGTAGGGGTTCAGCGGAGTCATGATCTGGGTGGCCGAGTCGCCCACCCGGAATGCGGCCTGCGCGAACCCCGGCTCGAAACCCAGCAGCACGAACATCGGCACGAACACCGAGGCCATCAGCGTCCACAGGCTGGATCCGGAGATGATGAACAGGTTCAGCACCGAGGCCAGCACCATGAAGCCGAGGAACGCGGGATAGCCGGCCAGGCCCAGCACGCGCAGCAGGTCGGCGCCGCCGACGGCCAGCGCGGAACCCAGGTTCGTCCAGTTGAACAGCGCGATGAACTGCCCGAGCATGAACGCCAGCACCAGGAATCCGGTCATGTCCCGCAGCACGCCGCCCATCAGCTTCGGCACGTCACCGGGCGTGGTGATCGTCCGAGCCGGGATCCCGAAGGCGATGCCGGGCACCAGGAACGCCACGAAGATCAGCGTGGTGACCGAGTCGAGCAGCGGCGATTCCGGCAGGAACGCGCCGGATTCGTTGCGCATCGCCGAACCCGGCCACAGCACCAGCGCGAGCACCAGCCCGGTGGTGACCAGCGCCGCCACTCCGGCCCAGCGCAACCCGCGCCGTTCCGAACCGGTCAACGAAGCCGAAATCGCACTGTCCGCTGTGGACTGCTCTGCGTCCGCGGCGGACTCCGATTCCTCCCGGGGCACACCGCTGCGCACCATGCGCGGCTCGATGACGCGGTCGATGAGGAAACCCGCCAGCAACGCCAGCGCCACCGACGACACGAGGTTGAAGTAGAAGTTCGACACCGGCGTCACCGTCGTGCCCGGATCCGGCAGCACCCCGGCGACCTTGTTGCTGATCCCGGAGAACAGCGCGTCCAAACTGGTCACCACCGGAGCGGTGGAGTATCCCGCGCCGGACGCGGCGAACCCGCCGAGCAGCCCGGCCACCGGATGCCTGCCCGCGGCTTTGAACACCAGCGCCGCCAGCGGCGGGATGACGATCATCGCGGAGTCGGCCATCACGCTGGAGCTGATGCCGACGAAGCCCACCGCGTAGGGCAGCACCCAGCGCGGCGCTCGCCCGAACGCGGCCCGGATCATGGCGGTCAGCAGCCCGGCCCGCTCCGCCAGTCCCACCGCCAGCATGATCGTGACCACCGTCTCCAGCGGCGGAAACCCGATGAAGTTGCCGGGCATCTCGGTGAGCAGGAAGGCCAGCCCCGGTCCGGACAGCGCCGCCCGAACCGGAGTCGGCTGCGCGGCGCCGGGGATCTGCACCGTGACACCGGCCGCCGCGACCACTGTGGACACAATGGCGACGACCAGGAACAGCAGCGCGAACAGCAGGAACGGCTGGGGCAGCTTGTTGCCCACCCGTTCCAGGGCAGCTAGTGCGCGATCCAGCCTGGACGGTTTCGGCGAGGCTGCGGTCTCGGCCATGCGGTCTCCTGCGTGGACAGCTCGGGCGCGGTCTCCGCATCCCTACCAGGGGAACCGCCGGAAACCTAACCCCTGAGCCGACGAAATCGACGCCAGGCCACGGAATCCTCCGAGATCCGCCGCAGCCGATGCCGCCGCTCCGCGGGTGGAGTCGAGCAGGTGCGCCTCACCGCACGTAGGCCACGCGCCCGACGGTGCTGCCCTCGCCGACCCGCTGCACCCCGTCGGCGACCGCGTCGAACCCGAGCTCCTCGCTGATCAGCGGCCGGATCAGGCCCTGATCGGCCAGTCCGGTCAGCGCCTCGTGCGCGTCGGCGACCAGCTGCGGGCTCCGCTCGTTGTACAGGCCCCAGTGCAACCCGACGATCGAGTAGTTCTTGATCAGGGCGTGGTTCAGCCCGGGCGTCGGGATGCTGCCGCCGGCGAACCCGATGATCAGGATTCGCCCTTCGAACGCGATGCACTTCGTGGAGCGCTTGTAGGTGTCCCCGCCGACCGAGTCGTACACCACGTCCGCACCCCGGCCGCCGGTGAACTCCTTGACGATCGGCACGAAGTCCTCGCTGTGCCGGTCGACGACCACGTCCGCGCCGAGTTCCCGCGCGACTTCGGCCTTCTTCGGCCCGCCGACCACGCCGATCACGTTCGCGCCCGCGGCTTTGCCGAGCTGCACGGCCGCGCTGCCGACACCGCCCGCGGCGGCGTGCACCAGCAGCGTCTCCCCTTCGCGCAACCCCGCGCGGCGGTGCAGTCCGAAGTAGCCGGTCTGGTAGCCGATGAACAGCGCGGACGCTTCCGCGTCGGACAGCGCTTTCGGTGCCGGGAACGCCCGCGGTGCATCCATCAGCGCCAGTTCCGCGAATCCGCCCGTGGGCAGCGCCGAGGAGCCGAGCACCCGGTCTCCGGGCGCGAAACCGGTCACGCCGGCACCGACTCCGACCACCTCACCGCACAGTTCGACGCCCGGCGTGAACGGCAGGTCCGGCGTGATCTGGTACTGCCCGCGGCAAAGCAGCACGTCCGGGAAGTTCACCGGGCACGCCAGCACCCGCACCAGCAGTTGCCCTTCCCCGGGGCTCGGGTCGGCCACGTCGGCCTGCCCGAGCACGTCCCGCGGCTCGCCGTTCGCCTCGAGCTGCCACGCCTTCACACGCCACCTCCGAAAAACTCGAAAAGCCGGAAACTCCGTTGCAGGAGCGGCTACGGCCGCAGCGACGCGATCAACAGGTCCGCGAAGTGCGAACCGACCTGTTCTCCGGTCAGCTGCCCGTCTTCGCGGAACCAGGTGCCCAGGTGGTGCACCGCCCCGAAGAAGTAGTCCACGACCAGCTCCGCCGATTTGTCCCCGCGGAACGTCCCGGCGGCCTGCCCTTCTTCGATCAACGCCCGCACCCGCTCGTGGTAGCGGCGGCGCTGCGCGCGGACCTCGGCGCGCTTGTCCGCGTGCAGCAGGTGCATCGACCGGAAGAAGATCACCGTGTCGTCCAGGTTCGCCGCGGTCGTCGCCACCACGTCGGCGGCCACCGCGTGCAGCCGGTCCTGGACCGGTGCGGAGCTCTCGGCGTCGCGTTCCATCCGGGCGGTCTGCACCCGCAGCAGCCGCGCGTAGATCTCGTAGAGCAGATCGTCCTTGGAGCCGAAGTAGTGGTACATGGCGCCTTTGGTGACGCCGGCGGCGTCCACGATCTGCTGCACCGAGGTCGTCTCGAAACCGTGCTCGGCGAACAGCCGCGTCGCCGCCGCCAGCAATCGCTGCGGCACCGTCTCGGCCACTTCCGGTGCCGTGCGCAGATCCGCGCCACCCATCTCCACGCCTCCCTGTCGCTACGCCTGACACCCCAGGTTATCGGGCGTTGATCAGGGCAGACCGCGCTGGAGCTTGCGCATGCCGCCCTGCCACTTGCCGGGTTCTGCCGCGCGCAGCGCGTAGTACCCGGCGACCTCCGGGTGCGGCAGGATCAGGAACCGGTCGTCGCCGAGCGCGGCCAGCACTTCGTCGGCGACCTGTTCCGGTTCGATCGCCGAGTCGCCGAGCAGCAACTTGCCGGTCTCGCCGGTGTCGTCGAGCAGGTTCGTGCGCACGCCCTGCGGGCACAGCGCCTGCACGGTCACCCCGCGGTCGGCGTAGGTGATCGCGAGCCATTCGGCGAATCCCAGCGCCGCGTGCTTGCTCACCGAGTACGGCGCCGAGCCGAGCATGGTCAGCAGCCCCGCAGCGGACACCGTGGACAGGAACCGGCCTTGCCCGCGCTCCAGCCACTGCGGCAGCACCGCCCGCGCGGCCCGCACGTGCGCCATCACGTTGATCTCCCAGGACCGCTCCCAAGCCGACTCCGCGGCTTCCGGTCCGCCGGACTCGCCGATGCCCGCGTTGGCGCAGAACATGTCGATCCGCCCGTGGCGCTCGTTCGCGGCCCCGACGAGTTCCGCGACGCCGTCCTCGGTCGCCGCGTCTCCGGGCGCGGCCAGTCCGCCGATCTCATCGGCCACCGACCGCGCCGCTTCCGCGTCGAGGTCGTTGACCACCACCGCCGCGCCGTGCGCGGCGAACCGGCGGCACAGCGCGGCACCGATGCC
>NZ_JAFRFW010000789.1:0-2042 GCF_017434145.1 Saccharopolyspora sp.
ACGAGTTCGGGGGCGGCGTCCACCTGCGGCGTCGTCTCCAGGCGTTCGGCCACGATCTGCTTGGCCAGCGGGGTGCGCACCGAGCCGCCCGCGAGCACCACGGCGTCGAGGTCGTCGGCGCCGGTTCCGCCGGAGCTGACCGACGCGGTCTTGCCCGTCCGGGCCGCCCTGTCCGACTCGCTGGACTTGCCCAGCCCCGCGGACTGGATCGACTGCAGCAGCAGTTCCGGAATGCGTTCCAGGTGCCCGCGGCTGAGCTGCTCGAACCGCGAACGGGACAGCGCGAAGTCGGTGCGCACCTGCGGCAGATCCACCCGGACCGTCGCGCCCGGGTGGTACGACAGCGCCTCCTTCGCCCTGGCGCACTCGGCGCGCAGCCCGGCCAGCGCGGCCCGGTGCGTGCGGTCGGTCGGGTCCAGCTCGTCGATGTGCTCGCCGAAGGCTTCCCGCACGTGCCCGAACACCTCGTCGTCGAGGTCCTGCCCGCTGGGGTAACCCGCGTCCAGCGGCGAGCCGAGCACGTCGAACCCGGGCGCGCGGTGCTGCAGCACGGTGGCGTCGAAACCGCTGCCGCCGACGTTGGCGACCGCGACCTTGCCCTGCTCGGTGACCTGCTGCTTGCTCGCGTAGTCCATGGCCACCGCGACCGGCTCCGGCACCATCGTCACGTCGCGCAGCCCCAGCCCGGCCAGGGCTTGGCGCACCAGGTGCGTGCGGAACGGTCCCCACAACGCGCTGTGCGCGAGGGTGATGTGCTCCGCGGGGTGCCCGAGCTGCTGGGCGACCACGTCGGCGACCCACTCGACCATCGAGGCCACCAGCGCCTGCGCGCTGACGAACTCGCTGCCGACCAGCATCGGGGCGTCGTCGCCGACCTGGCGGGTGAAGCCCCGCACGACCCACTCGTGATGGGTCAGTTCCTGCCTGCTCGCCGGTTCACCGGCGACGAACGAGCCGTCCTGGACCCGGCAGAGCACCGTGGGGACGGTTTGCGCGGTCGAGCTCAACGGCAGCGGCTGAGCCGCGCCCCACCGGCCGCCCTCGCGCCGCGCGACGGCCGCCGAGGTGGCCGTGGCCCCCACGTGGATCCCCAGGACGTAAGGCATCGAACCCCTTCCCGTGATCACCTTTTCGGGTCGCTGACGGTACCTGGACACGTTGGGTGCGGAGCAGGTCATCGGACCAGCACGACCGCCTCACGCGCTCAAGGCGGTGACAACTTAGCGCGTCGCCGATCACGCAACGCTGACGGATCCCCCACCAACCCCCTAATCAGGTATCAATCCCATCCCCTAACAGTGCCCCCACTCACTAGGAGTCGTACCCGATGGCGATCGGCACGCCTCGCAGTAGCGTGCTCGCTGGGAGTGAGGGAGTCAGCACGGCCTCACCCGGTCACACGTAACCGAGTTCCGCTGAGCGAGGAGATAGCGCCATGCACTCTCAGCCGGAAGATGCCCCAGGTCGCGCCGAAACCCCCGACTCCCACCCCGAGGCGGCCGCACCGGACGGACCCACGCTGTACGAGTTCCTGACCAGGATCGTCACCAGTCCGGACGCCCGGTCGGCCTTCGACGCTGATCCGCGCGCCACGCTGGATCAGGCCGGACTCGGGGACATGAGCGCGACGGACGTGCTGCAAGCCACGTCGCTGGTGCTCGACTACGCGCCAGTCGAAGTCGCGGACGAATACGGCCGCTCACTCCAGAGCAGCGTCGAGAAGTTCGCCGCGAACACCCAGCACGTCGCGATCACGGAACTGCATCCCGCACATCCACCCGAGCAGGAAGTTACGGAACTGAGCATGCTGCACTCGGAAAACCCGCCCGCCCCCGCCCCGAACGAGGACCCGGAGTCGGAGACCAACGTCAACGTTGAGCAGACCGACTCGCACAACCTGATCAACGTGCACGACGTCCTGAGCGGCAACGACGTTGCCAACGGGAACGCCGTCGGCGACGTGACCGACGCGGTCGGCAACGTGACCAACACCGTCGACAACACCGTGAGCACCGTCGGCGGCGTCGCCGGTGGCGCGACCG
>NZ_JAFRFW010000790.1:0-5999 GCF_017434145.1 Saccharopolyspora sp.
TGCGCGGCTCAGCTTCTTGTCCGAAGCCGAGCAGGATCGTTCGCCGGAGCTGGCTCGGGAGGTGCACTCGGCATGGGTTCGCTTCGCGGCCACCGGCGACCCCGGCTGGGACCGCTACACCCTGCCGCAGCGCCGGGTCCGGAACCTCGCGCGCCCCTCGGCCACGATCGACGACCCTCGTCCGCTGGAACGGGCTGCTTGGTGAGTGGGCCCGCGGCACTGGCATCGACCCGCTCCCGAAGGCGGCACCGGCGTGCGCCGAGCGGCCTGCTCAGCGCGCGTCGAGCTGCTCCGGCACCCGGCCTTCCCGGCGCAGGATCGACAGCGCCAGCAGCACCTGCGGCCACACCGTCACGTCGCTGAGGTCCAGGTGCGTCAGCGACTCCATCCGGCGCAGCCGGTTGAGCACCGTGTTCCGGTGGCAGAACAGGGACTTCGCGGCGCGCAGCGTGGAACCGGCCGAGCGGATCCACACCGACACGGCCGTGAGCAGCTCGTCCCGCTCGGCCGCGGGCAGCGCCAGCACCGGCCCGAAGGTCACGTCCACCATCCGGTCGGCCAGCTCCGGCGAACTCAGCGCCAGCGCGTCCGGCAGGCACTCGTCCAGCGCCACCGTGCCCGGCCGGTCCCCGGGCAGCGTGCTCAGCGCCAGCATCGCCATCCGGTAACCGGCGCCGACCTCCAGCAGCGCGGTCAGCGCGGACGAGATGCCGACGCGTGCGACCGCGAACTCCCGCAGCATCGTGGCGATCTCGCCGGGCTCGGTGTCGTGCAACGCCACGATGCCGACCTGGCAGCCGGTGCGCAGCCGCCAGGCCGAGGTGATGCCGCGCCGCCGCAACGCGTTGGTGATCCGCTGCGGCGAGACCGGGCGCTCACCGGAGGTTTCGGCGACCGCCACCGCGAACCGCCGCCCGCGCCCCAGGTCCAGCAGGTGTTCGGCCTCGGTGCGCACCTCGGAGGCCCGGCCGTCCAGCAGCGCGTCCATGATGGTCGCCATCCGCAGGTCCGTGCCGCCGTGCGCTTCCTGCGCGTGGTAGCTCACGGCCATCTCGGTGCAGAAGCGCTCGGTCACGCTCCACAGCCGCCCTGCCGAGTCCAGCAGTCCGCGCAGCTGCTCCGGGCCTTCCGCGCCGGTGCGTTCGGCCAGGTCGGACCACATCACCTGCCCGCCGAGCCGCCAGGCGTGCAGCACCCATTCCAGCGGGCAGTGCTGGTGGGCGCGGCGACTCCCGGTGGCGCGCGCGGCGCGCATCAGCTGCTCCGGGGTGGGGCCGGTGCCGGCCAGCGTCGTCAGGATGCCCTCGATGTTGTCCTGGCAGGAACGCCGCAGGTCGTCCTTGGGGACCGGGCCGTCCAGGGTGTAGACATCGCCCCACACCTGTTCCACCAGGTCGTCGGCCAGGTGCGGCGCACGCGGCAGCGAAGTGCTCGCCAAGGCGGCGAGCGTGCGATCGGCTGTGTCGACCATGAGCGCGCTCCTTTGCGACCCTCGGCGGCACTTGTCCAGGAGAGGCTAGTCACGTGATCAGCGTCGAGTCCACCACTCGCGCCAACGCCGGCTGAGCCGTCCGGGCGCCGGTCTGGAGCAATCCGCACAAGATCCGCGCCGGATCGGTGGGCGATCTGTCCTCGATCGGCACCGGTGTCGTGCTCAAGATGAGGCACTGACCCAGCCGCCGATCAACGCCGATCGGCCCGGCCAGCGGCCGGGGCTGTCGGCGCGGGGAAAACCGATGGAACAACGAAGTTCGCAACAATCCGCCGGCCAGGTGGACCGCCGCCGCTTCCTCGGGCTGCTGCTGGCGGCGCCGACCGTGGCGGCTGCCGCGCAGCTGGGCTCGCCGGCCGAGGCGGCCGCTGCGCTGCCCGAACCCTCCGACGCCTACGACCTCAACGACCTGCTCACCGAGGCGGCGATGCCGACCTCGAACCTCATCTCGGTGCAGGTGCACCCGGACGGCACCGCATCGTTCGAGATGCCGCGGGTGGAAAGCGGCCAGGGCGTCACCACCACGGCCGCGATGCTCATCGCCGAGGAGCTGGACCTGCCGGTGGAGAAGGTGCGGGTCACGCTGGCCGACGCCCGTCCGGAGCTGCTGTTCAACCAGTTCACCGCCGGTTCCAACACGGTGATCTCGATGTACACGCCGATCCGGGTGGCCGCGGCCATCGCCCGCGGCCGGTTGTTGCAGGCGGCTTCGGCGGAGCTGGGCGAACCGGTGGGGCTGCTCGGCAGCAAGGCCGGGTTGATCACCTCGGTGGCCGGTACCCAGCTGCCCTACGGCGAGCTGGCGGAGAAGGCGGCCAGCGACGTCACCAAGCAGGTCGAGGCGGTGCTCAAGCCCGAGTCCGAGTTCCGCGTCGTCGGCAAGCCGCACGACCGCGTCGACGCCAGGGACGCGGTGACCGGGCGCAAGCGCTTCAGCATGGACCTGGACGTGCCCGACGCGCTGCCCACGATGGTCTGCCGCCCGCCGACCATCAAGGGAACCGTCGACTCGGTGTCCAATTTGGACGAGGTGCGGCGGATGCCGGGCATCACCGACGTCGCGCAGATCTCCACCGGCGTGGCGGTGCGCGGTGCGACCTTCGGCCAGTGCATCGACGCGGTGAACGCGCTGTCGGTGCGCTGGGGACCGGGCACTGTGGACGGCGAGTCCGACGAGACGGTGCTGGAGAAGATCAAGGCCGCGGAGATCCCGCTGGTGGTGCCGGACGTCGGCGAGACCGTGGAGGGCGAGTTCACCTTCCACTTCCGCAACAACGCGGCGCTGGAGCCGAACACCGCGGTCGCCGACGTGCGCGCGGACGGCGCCGAGATCTGGTCCTGCCTGCAGTCGCCGATCCTGTGCCAGCAGGAGGTGGCGAAGAAGCTGGGGCTGCCGCAGGAAAAGGTCACCGTGCACGTCCAGCAGGGCGGCGGTGCGTTCGGGCGCCGGATGTTCAACGACGTCGTGCTGGAAGCGGTCGAGATCTCTCGCGAGATCGGCAAGCCGGTGAAGCTGATGTGGCACCGCACCGACGAATGCAGGCAGGGCCGCACGCACCCGATGTGCACCTCGCGCATCCGCGCCAGCTACTCCGGCGACAAGGTGCTCACCTTCGAGCAGCGGCACACCAGCGTGGCCACCGACTACACGATGGGCTTCGCCGAGGCGATCACTTCGATGGCAGCCCGGCTGCCCCCGCTGGGGCTGGGCAACTTCGCCGGGTTCTCGGTGCCGGTGTTCGAGCTGACCGTCGGCGTGCCCTACAAGTTCGGCGCGACAACGCAGCTGCTCAACGAGATCATGCAGTACGACACGTTCCCGACCGGCAGCAACCGCAACCTGTTCAACCCGGACGTGCGCACCGCGCAGGAGCTCATCGTCGACCAGCTCGGGGCGAAGATGGGCAAGGATCCCTACCAGTTCCGGCGCGAGTTCATCGACGACGAGCGGCTGCTGGCCGTGCTGGACAAGGTCGCCGAAGCCGGTCAGTGGGGCCGGGAAATGGCGCCGAACACCGCGCAGGGCATCTCCGTGCACAAGGAGTACAAGGGCGCCACGGCCACTCTGGTAGAGATCGACTGCCGCCCGGAGACGGTCGACCGCAAGATCCGCAACGCCGTCACCGGGCCCCGCGTGACCAAGGTCGTGCTGGCCGTCGACGCCGGGCTCGCGCTCAACCCGCGCGGTCTGGAAGCGCAGATGCAGGGCGGCATCAGCGACGGAATCGCGCAGGCGCTGACCTCCAGCCTGCACCTCAAGGACGGCACCTTCCTGGAAGGCAGCTGGGACGACTACTTCTACACCCGGCAGTGGAACGCACCACCCGAGGTGGAGATCATCGTCATGCCGCCGACCACTGGAAAACCGGGCGGTGCGGGCGAATTCGGCGTTCCCTCCTCGATGGCCGCGACCGCCTGCGCGTACGCGCGAGCCACCGGCACGATGCCGACGAGCTTCCCGATCAACCACGACAAGCTGAGCTTCGAGCCGAAGCCCACGGTCCCGCCGCTGCCGCAATCACCCACGAACGGCCTCGATTTCGCCTACTGAGTGCCCGGTTTCTCAGCACACGAACCGACGCCCCCACCACGTTTGAGGAGAATCCCTTGGCACAGCAGACTTTCCGGCTGAACGGCGAACAGGTCACAGTGGACATCGAGGACGACGTGCGGCTGCTGTGGGTGCTGCGCGAGGTGCTCGGCTTCTACGGGCCGAAGTACGGCTGCGGCATCAACGTCTGCAAGGCGTGCACCTCGCACATCAACGGCAAGGCGTTCAACCCGTGCTCGGTGCCGGTCGGCGAGATCGGCCCGGACGACGAGGTGACCACCATCGAAGGATTACCCGAGACCGCGGGCGCCGACCTGCACCCGATGCAGGAGGCGTGGCTGGAGCAGGACGTGGCGCAGTGCGGCTACTGCCAGCCGGGCCAGATCATGGCGGCGGTGGCGAAGGTCCGCCAGGTCCGCGCCGCGGGCCGCGAGATCACCGACTCCGACTTGGACGAGATCCGCAACATCTGCCGCTGCGGCACCTACACCCGCATTCGGGAAGCGATCAAGTCCGGGGCGCAGAACATGTGATCGCGGCATCGGCTGCGAACGACGGGCGTGCAGTCGACCCCCGGGTGCTGTTGCGCTCCCGCCTGCGGTTGTGCGGGCGGGAGCGGCTCCCCGTCAGGAGGGATCAACGGCCGCGAGCACCGCCGCCCGACCGGAACCTCTCAGGAGCCCGCGCCCGCCGCATGCGGGAACCGGCCTTCGCCGCGCGGTCCGACGAGGCGTTCGACCAGTTCCCGCTCCTGCTGCGGGTGCGGAGCCGCGTTCATCAGTGCGTTCCAATCCTCTTCCACCTTGCGCAGGAACTCCGCCCAGGGGTGGGGGAACGCACCGAGGTCCACGTAGCGCTGGTTGTCCCGCAACTTGCCCGAACCGATCTTGTCCTGCTTGTGGCCGTGGACGCTGGACTCCGGGTTGCTCGTCTTCTCCGTGGAACGCCAGTTGTGCACGTATCCGACCGGGCTGTCCTCGTTGTGCGGCGCGAGCGTTTCCAGCCCGACTTCGAGGGATCCCGCCCGCTTTTCCCGCGGCGGGGTGTAGATCAGCAGCAGGTGCCCGTGCGCGCCGTTGGGCAAGATCACGTCACCGTTGCAGTCGGAGCGCCGCAAGCCGCCCATACCCCCGTTCACGCCCATCAGCCTGACCTGCTCGTCGGGGTCTCTGGGCACCTTGTTGCGCAGCGAGGCGATCGGCCCGCCGCGTTCTTTGAACGCGCCCTGGCCCTTGTCCGTGTCGTTGCTGATCGACATGTAGTGGGTGGCGAAATCGCGTTCCGTGACCGAGTTGGTGAGTTCACCCTGTTCGTCGGTCAACTCCAGCCACTGCGTCAACTCGAAGCGCCCGGCCCCGCCGGTCGACAGCGACGGAATGCGGATGTTCACCCGTCCCCCGTGCGCCAGCGCCCGCGCTACGTCGCCGTCGCGGAAGTCGATGTGCCCCTGCTCGGTGTTGATCTGCAGACCGTTCTGCAAGATCAAGAAGATCCGGGTGAGCAGCTGTTGCGCGCGGGCCTGGTTCTTCTCCTCATCGCTGGCGGTGGCGCCCGACGGTTCCCGCGGGTTTAGCGTGTTCACGAAGGATTCGCGGATCTGCTGGTCCCGTTCGGCGTGCAGCGGCGCCCGTTCCTCCGCGGGCAGCTTGTTCGCGTGCAACGTGCGGCCGAGGGTGTAGGCGGGGCTGTCCTGCTCGCCGTCGCGGACACGGCCGCGGAACTCCAGCGTGGCGATGAGCAGTCGCTGCCCGGGTTCGAGCTGGAGCCAGTCGTGGTAGTCGGCCTTGGACGTGTACGCCAGGGCCGCCTGGTAAGTCCCGATCCCCGCGGCATCCAGCCAGTTCGCTTCCTGCTGCTCGATGTCCCGGAGCTCCTGCTCGTCGAACAGCGGTCCCTTCTTCAGCCGTTTCAGCAGATCGGACTTCAGCTGCTGCGCGTTCAGCCGGTCTCCCAAAA
>NZ_JAFRFW010000791.1:0-11564 GCF_017434145.1 Saccharopolyspora sp.
CCCTCGCCACCTGCCGGTGACCGAACCGGCCGGCCGTGGCCGGGGGCACGTCTCGTGATCGCGTCCGCTGCGCACTGCGGCCGCTAGGCCGCCGCCGCGCGGACCCTTAACATTCGCCGATCCGCGGCACTTCCGGACTGGGCGAACCATGCCAGGGTGGATATCTGGTAGTTATGGTTGTGTGACAACGACCCCCGATGTCCCCCACTCCCTGTTCAGGGATCTGCCCTCGCCCGGTACGGTGACTCCGGCGCAACGTGCGGTGCACGTGATGTACGCCGGACAAATCCGAGTCGCTTGAACGCGTAACACCAGGGCTGCTGTCTGCGATGAGCAACGTGGGGGACGGGCTGGACGCTCTTGTAAGCGCCGCCGTCGACGGCGATCGTCAGTCGATCGAGCGCTTGCTGGCCGAAATCCGTCCTTTGGTGGTGCGGTACTGCCGCGCCAGGGTGGGACGAAACGAGCGGTCGTTCGCTTCTGCGGACGACGTGGCCCAGGAAGTCTGCCTCGCCGTGCTGACGGCGTTGCCCAGCTACCGGGATCAGGGTCGCCCCTTCTTGGCGTTCGTGTACGGCATCGCCGCGCACAAGGTGGCTGATGCGCATCGTGCGTCGGCCCGCAACCGCTCCGAACCGGTGGCGGACGTTCCGGACACCCCGGAATCCGAAGCCGGCCCGGAGCAGCGGGCGATGCAGGGTGAGCTTTCGGGCAGGATGGCGCAGCTGTTGCGCGTCCTCCCGGCCAAGCAGCGGGAGATCCTGCTGCTCCGGGTGGTCGTCGGGTTGTCCGCGGAGGAAACCGCCGAAGCGGTCGGTTCGACGCCGGGGGCGGTGCGAGTGGCGCAGCATCGTGCATTGGCCCGGCTGCGAAAGACGCTGTCCGCGGAGGAGGTGGTCTGAATGGTCGAGCGGGAAGAACCCGAGCGTGCCCCGGGGCGGGAGCACGCCGCGGAGCACCCCGTCGAATCCGGCCGGCCGGACGACCGTGCGGGTGGGTCGGGTGAACCGGAGGCAGCTTCGGCCCCGCCCGCCGCTGGCGAGGGAGCCGAGCTGATCGACAACCGAGAGTCCGACTCCGCCGCCGCCGTGGCCGCCGGGTCGAACACCGCCGAGACGCCCGACGAGCCGGGAGTCGCCGCAGCCGCGGATAGCACCGGCGCGGGCGAACAGAACGAGTCCGAACAGGACACCGAAAAGCTCGATACCGCCCAGCAGGGCGGCGATTCCGACGCCGCCGAGTTCCCGGATCAGTCCACTTCGGAGGAAACTCCGTCCACTTCGGACGGGTCGACGGACGCCACCGTGCTGGACTTCCGGCAGCGGCCGAGCGTGACCGACGCGGACACCGAGCAGGCCACCGCGGAAGGGCTGATCGACGCGGACGAGGTCGGCACCGAGCCGCTGAACCTCTCCGAGATCCAGTCCGACGACGCGCTGCTGGACGCCCTCGGCGGCACCAACCCGAGCGTGCCCGGGGAATCCGAAGAAGCCGGTCCTGCACTGGAATCGCTGCTGGTGGCGTGGCGGCGGGAAGTCGACGCCGCGCCCATCGGCGAGCTGGTCGAGCTCGACGAGGCGGCGGGCGCGATCGCCGCAGGCCGCCGCCCGCGGCGCCGGTCGCGGCGCAGGCACCTGGTTCCGGTGGCCTCCGCGGCCGCGGTGCTGATGATCGGGTTCACCGGCGTCGGGCTGGCGGCCCGGGACGCGATGCCGGGCGACATGCTGTGGGGCGTGGCGACGGTGCTCTACGCCGATCACTCGCGCTCGAGCCTGGCCGTCGACGCAGCGCAGCAGGATCTCAACGTCGCCGACAGCGCGCTTCAGGAGAACCGCACCGGAGACGCGAAGCAGGCGCTGGAGCGCGCGCTGGAGCACATGAAGGCGGTCGAGGACGGGCAACGACTCGACCAGCTGCGAAGCACCCATCGGGAGCTGCTGCGGCGCTACGAGGGGGGCACTTCCCCGTCGGAACCCTCGACCTCGGAGACCTCCACCAGCACGCACCAGCCCACGAGCGTGACGCCGAGCCCGCCGCCGTCGCAGCTGCCGCTGCCGCCGCCGGAACCGTCGGTGCCGCCGACGACCCCGAGCACCCCCAGCTCCTCGCAGGTGCCGACGACATCGCCGAGCGCGCCGAGCGAGACCAGCGGCACCTCGGACCGGCCCTCCAGCGGGATCGGGACGACCGGCGGGATGACCTCGGACTCGAACAGCTTCTTCCCGAACTGAGCCGCCGCGCGGTTCGGCCGGAGCGGGCGCAAGCACCGCCGGGATCCGGTCGAACCGTTCGGAGGTGCGAGGCGAACCGCCCGGCGGCAGGTCTTCCGGACGTGTACTCAGGCACCGCTGCAGCGGTACGGGTGCTGCGCGCGAACGCGCGGAGCGGAATCGGCGACGGCGACCGGCGTCAGCGGGTGTTCTCGTTCTCCGTCTCGGTGACGCCGTCGGCGAACCCGCGGCAGTACTCCCAGCTCACGTAATGGCTCGGGTCCGGGGAGTAGGCGGGTTCGTGCGGGCGCATCCGCCCGTCGTGCAGCAGCTGCTCCAAGCTGGAGCGCAGCAGTTCCCAGTCGTGGTAGTGCGGCTCGCCGCAGTCGGTGCAGTCCACGACGATCCCGCGGACCCCGCGCGGCTCCAGCAGCGCTTGGTAGACGGCGAGGTCGGTGAGGTCGGACAGCAGCTCGGCGCGTTCGTCCTCACCCAGCGGCGGGCCCTGTTCCGAGTCCTGGTCGTCGAGCGTTCTGCTCGGATCGTCCGGGTCGCCCGCGAACGGGTCTGGGGGCAGCGGATCGTGCGGCACGGACCGCACGGTACCGCCCACCTCGCAACCCGGAACCGCTCGGGGCGGCTGCCGCCGCGCGCGTGCGTGCCACCACACCGGGGACCGCTTGTGACCAGCGGGTCTATATCATGGGGAAATCGCACCTGCCGCTCGTGCCGGGGACGTCGACCGCCGCCTCCGGTGCGCGGTATCGCCCGATGAGCCCCCGCCCGGATCCTTCGGTGCCACCACCGTTGCTTGCAGGAAGGCACACCGCCTCGCCATGACCAGCGAACTGACCGCTCCCGGATTCCCCGCCAAGTTCGCCACGCTCGGGTTGACCTTCGACGACGTCCTGCTGTTGCCCGACGAGTCGGACGTGATCCCCAGCAGCGTCGATACCGGAACTCAGCTGTCCCGCAACGTGCAGCTGCGGGTGCCGCTGCTGTCCGCGGCGATGGACACGGTCACCGAGGCGCGGATGGCCATCGCGATGGCGCGCCAGGGCGGTGTCGGCATCCTGCAGCGGAACCTGGCGGTGGAGGAGCAGGCCGCGCAGGCCGAGGTGGTCAAGCGTTCCGAAGCCGGCATGGTGACCGACCCGGTGACCTGCTCGCCGGAGGACACCATGGCCGAGGTCGACGCGCTGTGCGCGCGCTACCGGATCTCCGGTGTGCCGGTGACCGATCCGGACGGCACGCTGGCGGGCATCATCACCAACCGGGACATGCGGTTCGAGGCCGATCACACCCGCCGGGTGCGCGAGATCATGACTCCCGCGCCGCTGGTGACCGCGCAGGTCGGGGTGACCGCGGACGCCGCGCTGGGCCTGCTGCGCAGGAACAAGGTCGAGAAGCTGCCGATCGTGGACAACGCGGGCAAGCTGCGCGGGCTGATCACCGTCAAGGACTTCGTCAAGACCGAGCAGTACCCGAACGCCACCAAGGACCCGGACGGCCGGCTGCTGTGCGGCGCGGCGGTCGGCGTCGGCGCCGACTCGCACGAGCGCGCGATGGCGCTGGTCGATGCCGGGGTGGACGTGCTGATCGTGGACACCGCGCACGGGCATTCCCGCGCGGTGGTGGACACCGTGGCGACGTTGAAGAAGGAGCTGGGCCACTCGGTCGACGTGATCGGCGGGAACGTGGCCAGCCGGGCCGGGGCGCAGGCGCTGGTGGACGCCGGTGCGGACGCGGTGAAGGTCGGCGTCGGACCGGGCTCCATCTGCACCACGCGGGTCGTGGCCGGGGTCGGCGTGCCGCAGATCAGCGCGATCTACGAGGCCGACCAGGCGTGCCGCCCGGCAGGCGTGCCGATCATCGGCGACGGCGGCATCCAGTACTCCGGCGACATCCCGAAGGCGATCGCCTCCGGCGCCAGCAGCGTGATGCTGGGCAGCCTGCTGGCGGGCACCGCGGAGTCGCCGGGCGAGCTGATCCTGGTCAACGGCAAGCAGTTCAAGGTCTACCGCGGGATGGGTTCGCTGGGTGCGATGCAGACCCGCGGGCAGGCCAAGTCGTACTCGAAGGACCGCTACTTCCAGGACGACGTGCTCTCCGAGGACAAGCTGGTGCCGGAGGGCATCGAAGGCCGGGTGCCGTACCGCGGCCCGCTGGCCCAGGTCGTCGACCAGCTCGTTGGGGGGCTGCGTTCCGGCATGGGCTACACCGGCTCGACGACGATCCCGCAGCTGCAGCGGGCGAACCTGGTGCGGATCACCGCGGCGGGTCTCAAGGAGAGCCACCCGCACGACATCACGATGACCGTCGAGGCGCCGAACTACACCACGCGCTGAACGGTCCGCGCAGGTCGCGCGGGCCGTTGATGGGCCTGCGCGGCCCGCCCGTCCAGCAGCTCGAACAGCCCGGCAGGCGGCCCGCCTGCGGGTCGCCTGCAAGCAGCAGCAAGAATGTCCGGCCGCAGTTGCGGTGCCGCGAGGGAGGAACAAGGTGCGGGATCTGGTGGAGATCGGCATGGGCCGGACGGCCATGCGCGGCTACGACCTGGACGACATCGAGATCGTGCCGTCGCGGCGGACCCGTTCGTCGAAGGACGTGTCGCTGTCCTGGCAGATCGACGCCTACCGGTTCGACATCCCGTTGGTGACGCACCCGACGGACGCGGTGGTCTCGCCGGCGACCGCGATCCGCATCGGTGAGCTCGGCGGGCTCGGCGTGCTCAACGCCGAAGGGCTCTGGGCGCGGCACGCCAACGTCGAAGAACGGCTGGCCGAGGTGGTGCGCGCCGCCGAGGAGAGCAGCGACCCGGATGCGGCGATGAAGCTGCTGCAGCGGCTGCACGCCGAACCGGTGCGCCGCGACCTGCTGACCCAGGCGGTCAAGCAGATCAAGGACTCCGGCGTGACCGTGGCAGCCCGGGTGAGCCCGCAGCACGCCGAGGAACTCACCCCCGACCTGCTGGCCGCCGGGGTCGAGGTGCTGATGGTGCAGGGCACCATCGTCTCGGCCGAGCACGTGGCCAGGGACGGCGAGCCGCTGAACCTGAAGCGGTTCATCGCCGACCTGGACGTGCCGGTGATCGCGGGCGGTGTCGGCGACTACCACACCGCGATGCACCTGATGCGCACCGGCGCCGCGGGCGTGATCGTCGGCTTCGGCCGGTCCCGGTCGGCCACGACCACGCAGGTGCTGGGCATCGGGGTGCCGATGGCCACCGCGATCGCCGATGCCGCGGCGGCTCGCCGGGACTACCTGGACGAGACCGGCGGCCGGTACGTGCACGTGCTGGCCGACGGCGCGCTGTCCTACTCGGGCGAGATCGCCAAGGCGATCGCCTGCGGCGCGGACGCGGTGATGCTCGGCGAGGCGTTGACCGAGGCGTCCGAAGCCCCCGGGCAGGGTTACTACTGGACCGCGGCCGCGGCGCACCCGAGCCTGCCGCGCAGCGAGATCGTCGGGTTCACCGGTTCCGGCGCCGACCTGGAGACGGTGCTGTACGGGCCGAGCAGCGACCCGTACGGCACGATCAACCTGTTCGGCGGGCTGCGCCGGTCGATGGCGAAGACCGGGTACTCGGAGCTGAAGGAGTTCCAGAAGGTCGGTCTGACGCTGCAGCGGTGAGCCGCACCCGGGAAAGAACCGCGATTTTTCCCGCCTCCGGTACGGATCCCGCCAACGGCTTGGCGGCAACCTCTGGCTACCGGTGAGTAATGGCGTCTAACGTGAGGCGCATGGCTTCCAGCAACGGTGCTCTTGGTCACCAAGATCGGCAGAACCACTACGACGTCGTCGTGATCGGCTCCGGTTTCGGCGGGAGCGTCGCCGCGCTGCGGCTGACCGAGAAGGGCTACCGCGTTGCCGTGCTGGAGGCGGGGCGGCGGTTCGCCGACGACGAGTTCGCCGAGACCTCGTGGGACCTGCGCCGGTTCCTGTGGGCGCCGCAGTTCGGCTGCTACGGGATCCAGCGCATCCACCTGCTGCGGGACTGCCTGATCCTGGCCGGCTCCGGGGTCGGCGGTGGGTCGTTGGTGTACGCGAACACGCTGTACCGGCCGCTGCGGCCGTTCTACGAGGACTCGCAGTGGGCGCACATCACCGACTGGGAGGGCGAGCTCGCGCCGCACTACGACCAGGCCAGCCGGATGCTCGGGGTGGTGACCAACCCGAGCACCACGCCGTCGGACGAGGTGATGAAGCAGGTCGCCGCGGACATGGGCGTCGGCGGCAGCTACCACTCGACCCCGGTGGGGGTGCACTTCGGTTCGCCGGGCGAGACCGCCGAAGACCCGTACTTCGGCGGGGCCGGGCCGCAGCGCACCGGGTGCACCGAGTGCGGCGCGTGCATGACCGGCTGCCGCGTCGGCGCGAAGAACACGCTGGTGAAGAACTACCTCTACCTCGCCGAGGCCGGAGGTGCCGAGGTGTTCCCGATGACCACGGTGCACCGCCTGGCCGAAGGCTCCGGCGGGGGCTGGCGCATCGGCACCCGGCGCACCGGCGCGAAGATGTCGCTGGGCAGCAAGGTCTTCACCGCCGATCAAGTCGTGCTGGCGGCCGGTACCTGGGGCACCCAGAACCTGCTGCACCGCTCGCGGGACCGCGGGGACCTGCCGCGGATGTCGGCCAAGCTCGGCGAGCTGACCCGCACCAACTCCGAGGCGATCATCGGTGCGCAGGTGCCGGACGTGGGGGAGCGGAACTTCTCCGAGGGCGTCGCGATCACCTCGTCGTTCCACCCGGACGACGACACGCACATCGAACCCGTCCGCTACGGCAAGGGCAGCAACGCGATGGGGCTGCTGCAGACCTTCCCGACTCGAGGTGACGACCCGTCGCCGCGCTGGCGGCAGTGGTTGCGGTTCGTGCGCAAGAACCCGGTGGAGGCCGTGAAGATGGCCGTGGTGCGCCGGTGGAGCGAGCGCACGATCATCCTGCTGGTGATGCAGAGCCTGGACAATTCGCTGATCACGCGGGTCAAGCGCGGGCTGTTCGGTTCGCGGCTGACCTCGCGGCAGGGCCACGGCGCGCCGAACCCGGCCTACATCCCGGCCGGTGAGGAGGCCAACCGCCGCACCGCGGAGAAGATCGGCGGCATCGCGGGCGGTACCTGGGGCGAGCTGATGGACATCCCGATGACCGCGCACTTCATCGGCGGTTGCCCGATCGGGGAGGACGCTGAGCACGGTGTGATCGACCCGTACCACCGGGCCTACGGGCACCCGACGCTGTCGGTGGTGGACGGCTCGGCGATCACCGCGAACCTCGGTGTGAACCCGTCGCTGACGATCACCGCGCAGGCCGAGCGGGCGTTCTCGATGTGGCCGAACAAGGGCGAGCAGGATCCGAGGGCCGAGCAGTCCGAGGGCTATCGGCGGCTGGATCCGGTCGCGCCGAAGTCGCCCGCGGTGCCTTCCGAGGCTCCCGCAGCGCTGCGCCTCCCGCTGGTCTAGCCGAGCGCCCGGCCGACACGCGCCACCGCCACCCGACCCGGTCGGAATTTTCGGAGCGAACGGACTCATCGCCCGATCTGTTCGGACCGGCGGTCCGTGCACTCGGATCTGTCTGCCCGGGTGGGGTGGTGTTCGGGCGCGTCGGCGGAATGTAGGAGCGGGTCTGGCGAGTCGGCGGTCGCGAGGGCGGAGGTGCTGCCCTGGTGGCCTCGGCTAGCTGGGATGATGGCGGTAGCGCCCGCATCCCTGGAGGTTTCGACGACGTGTCCGGTACCGCAAGCAGCCCCGACCAGCCCCCGCGCGACGGCAAGGGGCCCGTGCTGGTCGTCGACTACGGCGCGCAGTACGCGCAGCTGATCGCGCGCCGGGTGCGCGAGACGCAGATCTACTCCGAGGTCGTCCCGCACGACACGCCGGTCGATGAGCTGGTGCGCCGCGACCCGGCCGCGCTGGTGCTCTCCGGCGGCCCGGCCAGCGTCTACGCCGAAGACGCGCCGCAGGTCGACCCGGCGATCTTCGACGCGGGCGTGCCCGTGTTCGGCATCTGCTACGGGTTCCAGGCGATGACCAAGGCGCTCGGCGGCAGCGTCGAACACACCGGCACCAGCGAGTACGGCCGAACCGACCTCGAGGTCTCCGGTGACGGCGGCACGCTGCACGAGGACCTGCCCGCGCACCACCCGGTGTGGATGAGCCACGGCGACTCGGTCAGCAAAGCACCGGAGGGCTTCGCCGTCACCGCGGGCAGCAAGGACACCCCGGTCGCGGCCTTCGAGGACCGGGAACGGCGGCTGGCCGGGGTGCAGTACCACCCCGAGGTGGCGCACTCGCCGCACGGCCAAGAGGTGCTGCGCCGGTTCCTGCAGGACATCGCAGGTGTGCGGCCGCAGTGGACGACCGCTTCGATCGTGGACGACACGGTCGCCGCGATCCGCGAGCAGGTGGGTGACCGGCGGGCGATCTGCGCGCTGTCCGGCGGAGTGGACTCCGCGGTCGCCGGTGCGCTCGTGCAGCGCGCCATCGGTGATCAGCTCACCTGCGTGTTCGTCGACCACGGCCTGCTGCGCGCGGGCGAGCGGGCGCAGGTGGAACGCGACTTCGTGGCGGCCACCGGCGTCAAGCTGGTGACGGTGGACGCGGTGGACCAGTTCGTCGGTGCGCTGGCCGGGGTGGCCGACCCGGAGGAGAAGCGCAAGATCATCGGGCGGGAGTTCATCCGCTCCTTCGAGAGCACCGCCCGCGAGCTGGTCGCCGATTCCGGCGGTGACGTGGACTTCCTGGTGCAGGGCACGCTGTACCCGGACGTGGTGGAGTCCGGCGGCGGAACCGGCGCGGCGAACATCAAGAGCCACCACAACGTGGGTGGCCTGCCGGAAGACCTGCAGTTCCAGCTGGTGGAGCCGCTGCGCGCGCTGTTCAAGGACGAGGTGCGCCGGGTCGGGCTGGAACTGGGCCTGCCGGAGACGATCGTGCACCGCCAGCCGTTCCCCGGACCGGGCCTGGCGATCCGCATCATCGGCGAGGTCACCGCGGACCGGCTGCACACCTTGCGCGCCGCGGACGCGATCGCGCGGGAGGAGCTGACCGCGGCCGGGCTCGACCGGGACATCTGGCAGTGCCCCGTGGTGCTGCTGGCGGACGTGCGCTCGGTGGGCGTGCAGGGCGACGGGCGGACCTACGGGCATCCGGTGGTGCTGCGGCCGGTTTCCAGCGAGGACGCGATGACCGCGGACTGGACCCGGCTGCCCTACGACGTGCTGGAGCGGATCTCCACGCGGATCACCAACGAGGTCTCCGAGGTCAACCGGGTCACGCTGGACGTCACGTCGAAGCCGCCGGGCACCATCGAATGGGAGTGATCCGCGGCCGGGCGTGAGCGAGCGGGCCGTTCGTCCGAACAGCTCGGGCGAACGGTCCGCTCACTCATTCCTCGCGGTCGCGTGCGTCGAAGGCGCGGGTCACGACGCGCGCGATCGGGGAGACCGGGCGCTGCTGAGCGCTCAGCCCTGCTCGACCTTGACCCAGTCGACCAGGTAGCGGGCGCTTCCCGCGGCCACCTTGTCAACGGATTCCTGCGGCAGTCCGAAATAGGGTTCGGTGACGCCGTTGACGCCGTTCGGGAACTGCCCGCCGAGCGCGAAGTTCAGAATCATGAACTGCGGGTCGTCGTAGACCCAGCTCCAGCCGTTCTGCTCCATTTCGGCCTTGGTGATCTGGTAGAACTGCTTGCCGTCGACGGAGAAGGTGAACCCTTCCGGCGTCCAGTCCACCTTGTAGTCGTGCCAGTCGGCCGGGTCCATTCCGTCGAATTGCTGCTTGCCGGTGATCGGGGTGTCGCCGTTGTACTCGGGGCCGTGCAGCGCGGAGCTGGTCCACGGTTCGCCGACGTTTTCCATGACGTCGACTTCACCGCACTGCGGCCAGGACACCTCGTCGATGTTCGAGCCCAGCGACCACCAGGCGGGCCACAGGCCCGGGCTGCTGCCGCCCTCGGGCAGCTTCAGCCGCGCCGAATAGCTGCCGTAGGTGAACTCGTACTTGTCCTGCGTGCTGAGCCTGCCGGACTGGAAGTCGTAGGTGTTCCCGTCCGGGGCCTGGAAACCGGGGTTGTACCGGGGGTGCAGGGCCAGCGCGCCGTTCTGCGCGCCGGTGGCGGCGTCGTCCTGGTCCAGGTAGATCGTCTCGGGGGAGTCGACGTAGGCCTGCTGCTCCTGGTTGACGGTGTCGAAGTTCTCCCCGGTGACCTCCACCTGCCACTTGGACCGGTCGAGCTCGGAGCCGGAGAAGTCGTCGAAGAACACTTGCTTTTTCGGTGCGGCCGGCTGCGGGGCCGGATTCGCAGCCGCGGTGGCGAACGGGAGCAAGCACAGCGCGGCGAGCGCGGTGCCTGCCGCCTTGAATCCGGTGCGGGACACGGAAAGTCTCCTTCGGCAGGATCGAACGGTGCGCGCCACCGGTATGGGCTGCGCACCGGAAACGGTTCGGTGCAGGCTATATCGATGCAGCCCGCGCGGAATTCCGCCGATCGGCTGCAACGCGGAGTCGCACCAACTCCACCGGTCCCGTTTTTGCCACTTTCCACGGCCGAATTCCACGGGATTCGCGGAATTCCCGGCCGGACTCGGGATGCGCCGCCGCACCGGTCGCACGCCGCGGCCGGGCGCGATGGATGCGCGGGCGAGCAGTGCCTGCGTGCGTTCGGTTTTCGGCGCAGCGCGGTTTCAGCGGCGGCGCATCGAGACCACCAGCAGGATCAGCCCGACGAACACCGCGATGCCCGCCAGCGACCACTCCATCCAGAAGTCCTCCGTACCGCCGAGCAGCAACGAACCGGCGAGCAGCAGCGCCAGCGCACCCGCGACCAGCAGCACGGTGTCCGGTTTCGTGTGGTCGTCGCCGTTCGCGCGAGAATCGTCGTCAGCCACGGAGCACCTCCACGCGCCCGTTCGCAGTGGTCAAGTCGAGCTCGACGTGCCCGCCACCGGGTCCGTCCGGGCCGTTGTCGGTGACGCTGATCCGGCTGTTGCTGCCGTTCGCCTGCGAGCCCAGGCATTCGACGGACCCGCCGTCGGCGCCGCATTCCGCGGTGACGTCCACGTTCGGTGGCAGCAGCACGCGGATCAGGCCGTTGGTCGTTTCCGCGCTGGTCGCGACGCTCTCGCCGGCCGGCATGCGCAGCGGCCGGAGGTCGAGCGAGATCAAGCGCGAGCCGCCCTGGTAGGAACCTTCGAGGTCGGCCGGGCTGGCGGCGACGACGATCCGGTCCGCGTCGACCTGCGGCGGCCGGTAGTTGACCTCCCGGTGCTCCTCGTTCATGCCGAGCAGCAGCGCCAGCGCTCCGACCGGCAGCGCGAACGCGATCAGCCCGCGGCCGCCGTGCAGGAACGCGCCG
>NZ_JAFRFW010000792.1:0-5308 GCF_017434145.1 Saccharopolyspora sp.
CGGCGCCGGAGACGCCGTGGGCGACGTCGCGGGCGGCGCGACCGACTCGCTGCCGCTGGACGGCCTGCTCTGATCCAGCCCGGCAAGGGCTGATCGAGGCGTCAGCATTCTGATCACGATGGCCGGATTCGTGCGCTTTGCACGAATCCGGCCTTCGTGCTACCACACCACATTCGAGCTACGAGTCACCCGCTCGGGTTTCTCTTCCGAGTGAGAACGGTTCACAATCAACGCCGTGATCGAGACGGCAATGGTGGAACTGATCGATCGCGCGACTGCCGAATGCGCCGAGCAGCAGCGCCCCGACCTGCACAGCCGGCTGCGGCAAATCCGCACGCGCGCGCTCGATCCGGCGCAGCTGGTGCTGATCGTCGGCGAGCCGAAACAGGGCAAAAGCGAACTCGTCAACGCTCTGGTCAACGCCGCCGTCTGCGACGCGGGCGAGGACGCCACCACCGTCGTGCCCACCCTGGTGCGGCATTCCGAACAACCCAACGCGCTGGTCATCGAACAAGAACCGGCGCAGGGCCCCGCGGCGCTGGACCGCGTTCCGGTCCCGGTCGAACAGGTCCGGGAACGCATCGAGCAGGCCATCGGCGACGGCCGACCGGTCTCCCGCGGCGAGGTCGGCCTCCCGCGCGCGGTGCTCAAGGACGGGCTGACGCTGATGGACACCCCCGGCGTCGGCACCACCTCGACCACGCTGACCGCGCGCACGCTGGCCGTGGTGGCCGAGGCGGACGCGCTGCTGATGGTCTCCGACGCCACCCAGGAACTCACGCACAACGAGATCAGCTTCCTGAAGAAGGTCACCAAGCTGTGCCCGAACGTCGCGGTGGTGCAGCCCAAGACCGACCTGAGCCCGCACTGGCGGAAGGTCGTCGAGGTCAACCAGCGCCACCTCGCCGGGGCCGGGATCAGCGCCAAGGTCTTCCCGGTCTCGTCCACGATCCGGCTGCAGGCCATGCACGCCCGCGACGGCAACCTGAACAACGAGTCCGGCTTCCCGCAGCTGGTCGAGCACCTGCGCTCCGAAGCGCTGGGCAAGCACGACCAGCTGACCCGGCGACTGGTCGCGCAGAACGTCGCCGACGCCGTGGACGAGCTCACCGAGACGCTCAAGGCCGAACTGTCCGCGCAGAGCCCGCGAACCGCCGCCGAGACGCTGGTCGAGCTGGAGACCGCGCAGCGCCGTTCCGAGGACCTGCGGCGGTCCACCGGGCACTGGCAGAAGACGCTCAACGACGGCATCGGTGAACTGTTCGCCGACATCGAGTTCGACTTCCGCGAACGCGCCTGGGCGATCACCACCCAGCTCAACGAGACCATGGACGAGGCCGACCCGGTGCTGGTCTGGGACGACTTCGTGGAATGGCTCGAAAACGCGCTCGCCGAGGCCATCGAGGAAACCTTCGGCTGGCTCGACAGCCGCCTCGAACGGCTCAGCGACGAGGTCGCCGACCAGTTCCTGCGGGAACACCCGGGTGCCCGGCCCCGCATCGAGAAACTGCCCAAGCCCGAGCCGTTCGCCGAGGTGGCCGAGCTGAAGTACCCGAAGAACGGGGAGTACCGGCGGCTGGACCAGGTGCTGACCGGGTTGCGCGGGTCCTACGGGGGCGTGCTGATGTTCGGCCTGGTCACCAACATGTTGGGGCTGGGGCTGCTGAACGTCGTGACCATCACGGCGGGCATGCTGCTGGGCACCCGCAGCCTCAGCGAGGAGAAGGACGTGCGCAAGCGGCGCCGCCAGGCCGAGGCGAAGACCTCGGCGCAGCGCTACGTCGAGCAGGTGGCCTTCCAGGTCAACAAGGAGGCCAAGGACGCGATCCGGCGCATCCACCGCACGTTGCACACGCATTTCACGCAGCTCACCGAGGAAGCGCAGTTGGAGATCAGCACCGCCATCCAGGACATCAAGCGCAGCGCGGAGCGCAGCGCGGTGGACCGCGAGGACCGCGCCCGCGAGATCCGCCGCAAGCTGGAGGAGCTGGCGCAGCTGCGCAGGCGGGCCGGGATGCTGACCACGAACCGCATCACCGCGGCATGACCGCTCCCCCCGAAGACCCGCTGCTGGAGCGTTCGCGGTCGCTGCTGATCCGGGCGATGACGTTCTACCGGGACGACCCGCGCACCGCGAGCTGGCTGCGCGGCCGGTTGGAGCGGCTCGACCAGCCGCTGCGGATCGCGGTCAGCGGCAGGGTCAAGTCCGGCAAGTCCACGCTGATCAACGCACTGGTCGGGCAGCGGCTCGCGCCCTCCGACGCAGAGGAGAGCACCCAGGTCAGCACGCTGTACCGGTACGGGCCGGAGCCGAAGATCACCGTGCACACCCCGCACGGCACGGTGCAGAACGTGCCCGTCACGACGCTGGATCCGAGCACGATCCGGGACCTGCAGCGGTGGCGGCCGGACGAGGTGGCGCGGCTGGTGATCGAGGCACCGGTGCCCGGCCTGCAGGCGATCTCGCTGATCGAGACCCCTGGGGTCTCGTCGTCGGCGGTGCAGGAGACCGGGCGCTCGGCGCTGGCGCAGATCCTGTCCGAGGCCGACGCGGTGCTGTACCTGACGCGCTATCCGCAGCAGACCGACGTGCAGTTCCTGCAGTCGGTGCACGAGCTGCAGCTGGCGCGGCGGGCTCCGATCAACACGATCGTCGCGTTCTCCCGCGCGGACGAGACCGGCAACGGCGGCAGCGGCGCCTTGCAGGCCGCGGAGCGGATCTCGCTGCGCTATCGCGACGATCCGACGGTGCGCGCGTTCGCGCAGTACGTGATCCCCGTGGTCGGGCTGCTCGGGCAGGCGGCGGCGACGCTCACCGACGAGGACTTCGCCTCGTTGGTGGCGCTGCGGCAGCTTCCGGAGAGCTCGCTGGAAGCACTGCTGCTGTCGGCCGACCGGTTCGCCAACAACAGCACCCCGGAGTCGGTGCCCACCAGCGTGCGGCAAGGACTGCTGGAGAAGTTCGGCCGGTACGGCGTCGCGCAAGCGCTCACCGCCCTCGGCGAAGGGGTTTCCGAACCGAAGAAGCTCTCCGCGCAGCTGCTGGAGGCCAGCAGGCTCAACGATCTGCAGGAAGCGGTGTACCAGCAGTTCATCGAGCGCCAGGAGGCGCTGCGGGCGCGGTCGGCGCTGCTGGCGGTGGACATGGCGCTGCGGGCCAACCCGCGCCCGGGCGTGCAGCAGCTGCTCGGCGAGTTCGAGCGCCTGCTGGCGAACGCGCCGGAGTGGGAGGAGCTGCGGCTGCTCTCGGCGCTGCAGTCGGGCCAGCTCAGCTTCCCCCGCCCGCTGCAGAACGAGGCGCGGCGGCTGCTCGGCGGGCAGGGCCAGGACGCCCCGTCCCGCCTGGGCCAGGAATCCGACACGCTGGAGTCGATCCTCGCGGAGGAGGCGAGTTCGGCGCTGGCGCGGTGGCGGGACCAGCTGGTGAACCCGATGCACGACCGCGCGCACCGGGAAGCCGTCCGGGTCGTGCTGCGCAGCTGCGAACGCATCATCGCCGCGCGGATGCGGTAGCGCGGCACCGCCCGCGCATCGATTCCTCGACCCGATCCGCGAAAGAAAGACGCCAGGCCCGGGAACTCGTCCCGGACCTGGCGTCCGTGGTGGGATTCCGCAGTCAGCGGACGGCGCGGCGGCTCCGCCGGAGCCCGCGCCGGTGCGTCAACCGGCGCCGGGGGGCCGGCGCCGTTGCCGCGAACCGATCAGGCGCCCTGCACCTTCTCGGCGATCTTGTCGCCGGTCGCCTTGTCGACGCTGCGCCAGTAGTTCAGCGCCTTGTCCTGGATCGGCTTGGTCACGCCGCCGTTGATGTGCCCGGCGACGTTGTCGATGAACCGCGCCCGCTCCTCGTCGCTGAACACGTTGCGCACCATCGCGCCCGGCTGCCCGAAGTCGTCGTCCTCGGAGTGCAGCGCGTAGGCCGACCGCAGGACCTCCTGCTCCAGGTTCGCCGGAGCCTCGTCCTCACCGGAGCGCGCGCTGTCGGCGTGCGGACCGCCGTAGGAGTTCGGCGCGTACACCGGGTCGCCGTGGCCGAAGCTGTAGCGCATCTGGCCGTCCTTGGAGTAGCTGTTGACCTCCGAGACCGGGCGGTTGACCGGCAGGTCCATGTAGTTGGCGCCGATCCGGTACCGGTGCGCGTCCGGGTAGGCGAACAACCGGCCCTGCAGCATCTTGTCCGGCGAGGTGCCGATGCCCGGAACCAGGTTCGACGGCTCGAACGCGGCCTGCTCGATCTGGGCGAAGTAGTTCTCCGGGTTCCTGTTCAGCACGAACCGGCCGACCTTGATCAGCGGGTAGTCGCCGTGCGGCCAGATCTTGGTCAGGTCGAACGGGTTGAACCGGTAGTCCGCCGCGTCGGTGTAGGGCATGACCTGCACGTACAGCGTCCAGCTCGGGTACTCGCCGCCCTTGATCGAGGTCCACAGGTCGCGGATGTGGTGGTCCCCGTCGGCACCGGCGAGCCGGTCGGCCTCGGCCTGCGGCAGGAAGTCGTGGCCCTGGTCGGTCTTGAAGTGGTACTTGACCCAGAACTTCTCGCCGCCCGCGTTCTGCCACAGGTAGGTGTGCGAACCGTAGAGGTTCATGTGCCGCCAGGTCTTGGGCAGCCCGCGGTCACCCATCAGCCAGGTCACCTGGTGCGCCGACTCGGGGCAGTTGGTCCAGAAGTCCCACTGCATGTCGTGGTCGCGCAGGTGGTTGTCCGCGCGGCGCTTCTGGGACCGGATGAAGTCGGGGAACTTGATGGCGTCCCGGATGAAGAAGATCGGGGTGTTGTTGCCGACCAGGTCGTAGTTGCCCTCGGTGGTGTAGAACTTGATCGCGGTACCGCGCGGGTCGCGCCAGGTGTCCGGGGAGCCGAGCTCACCTGCGACCGAGGAGAACCGGACCAGCGTTTCGGTCTTGACACCCGGCTGGAACAGTGCCGCCTTGGTGTACTGGCTGACGTCCTCGGTGGTCTCGAAGAAACCGAACGCGCCACCACCCTTGGCGTGCACGACCCGCTCGGGCACGCGCTCGCGGTTGAACTGGGCGTTCTTCTCGATCAGGTAGTGGTCCTGCAGCAGGATCGGACCGTTCGGGCCAGCGGTCAGCGAGTGGTCGTCGCTGGCCACCGGAATACCGGCATTGGTCGTCGTGACTCGTGCCGAACTCACGATTGCTCCTCCTCGTGGTGGTGGCTCAGATCCTCCGGCACGATTGCCGAGGACTGACACTCAGGGCAGTACCCCCAGAACACGATCTCCGCCTCGTCCACCAGGTAGCCGGCGGTCGAGGACGGGACGACGCAGGGCGCCGCGCCGATCAC
>NZ_JAFRFW010000793.1:0-7658 GCF_017434145.1 Saccharopolyspora sp.
GCGCTCGGCGAACCCGTGCCTGGCGGGTTCCCCGAGGTCGACGGCAAGCAGACGTTGTGCGGTGGCGGGGATCTCGGCGAATGCCGGCAGACGTTGCTGGACACGCTCGCCGCGGCCGACGCCGAACCGCCCGAGCAGACCTACCCCGGCGACGGCGACTGCGAACCCGGCGACCAGTGGTGCGCCGACTCGCTGATCCACAACAAGATCGGCGGCATCGCGCAGGACAAGGCCACTTGGCAGAACCGCCCCACCTACCAGCAGGTCGTCGAATTCCCCGCGCACCGCTGAGGATTCCGTTCGCGAGCAGCAACGCGGCGGTGCCGGTGGCGGAGCCGCACCGAACCCGGCCCGCTCCGAGTGAACGGACCGCTGGTCCCACTAGATTGGTCGAACAGGCCGTTCACTCCTGGAGAAACCGTGCGGCCGACACACGGGCGAATCGCTCGATCCGGGCGACTCGGGCCGAGTGAACGGACTGTTGGTCCCACTAGATTGGTCGAACAGTCCGTTCACTCCTGGAGAAAACGGGAGTCGGTGTCACGCGGTCGCCGTGTTCCGGGCGGCGTGATCGATGCACTACCGTTCGTGTCGGAAACGATCACGAGCTGAGGAGCAACATGGCCACCTGGGGCGACATCGCCACTTTCGTCCGCTCCGAGTACAAGGTCATCGAGGACACCGGCGACGAGATCCGGATCCTCATCGAGTACGAGGACCACCGCAGCCAGGTCATCATGATCTGCCGCGAGGAGCTGGACAAGCGCGAGGACTGGGTGCAGATCGCCTCGGTGTGCGGGCGCGTCGCGGATGTGGACCTGCACCGGCTGCTCGCGGAGATCGGCGAGACCTCCGTCGTGTGCGGCGCGGTCATCATGGGCGAGCACGTGGTGCTGCGGCACTCGATCCCGCTGATGAACCTGGACATCAACGAGTTCATCGACCCGCTGACCTTCGTGTCCGACACGGCGGACCACATCGAAGAAATCTTCTTCGGCGGCGATGGATATTGAAGATCATTCAGAGCGGTTTGCGTGGCGGTGCCGGTAGCGGAACCTCAGCGGCTTCCTCGCTGCGGGATCGATTTCTGCACGTAACCCCTACGCGGCGAAATCGCTGTCCTCGCGAGGAAGCCGCTGAGAACCCGCCGGTGGTCCGGTTGCGTGCGTGGTCGCCGGTCAGCGGCTTCGCCGCTGAGAAGATAAAGATCAAAAGAGCTCGCGAAATGCCACTGCAACCGTTCCTCCGTGCGAGGGGCGGATCTTGACACTTTGTGCGTGCCGGGGACCAAACTGAGTCATGGTCCCGATGGCTGCCGCTCGCCGCGTCCCGCGCCGGAGACGGCCGGTGTTGCTGCTGGTCCTGGCGTTCGTGGCGGCGGCGTGCACGGGCCAGCCGCAGTCGGTCCCCCCGCAGGCGAGCCCGGTGCCGCGGAAACCGAACGTGGTCATGGTGATGACCGACGACCAGTGGCTGGAGAGCATGCGGTTCATGCCGCAGACCCAGCGGTACTTCGGCACCCAGGGCGTGACGTTCGACCGCTACTACGCCTCGTACCCGCTGTGCTGCCCCTCCCGCTCGACGTTCCTCAGTGGACAGTTCGCGCACAACAACGGCGTGCGGCACAACGCCGACCCGCTCGGCGGCTACGACAAGCTCAACGAGGCCGAGACGCTGCCGGTGTGGCTGCAACGCGCCGGCTACACCACTTCGCACATCGGGAAGTACCCCAACGGTTACGGCGAGGACGACCCGACGCACGTGCCGCCCGGTTGGGACGAATGGCGCGGTTCGGTCGACCCGAGCACCTACAAAATGTACGGGTACCGGTTGAACGAGAACGGCGCGCTGCGCACCTACGGCGACTACTGGCACGAAGATCCGCAGCACTACCAAACCGACGTGTACCGGGACAAAGGCGCCGACTTCATCCGCAGGCAGTCGCAGGCGGGCAGCCCGTTCTTCCTCAGCATGGCTTTCCTGGCCCCGCACGGCGAGATCACGCCGGGTGCACCGGACAACGGTGACCTGTTCCGGATCGCGGACGGCCCGCGTCCCGCGCAGCGCCACGCCGGAGCTTTCGCGGACGTGCCGCTGCCCGCGGACCCGTCGTTCAACGAGGCGGACATGAGCGACAAGCCGAAGTTCCTCCAGGAATATCCGCAGATCGCGGCGCACGAGACCGCCGGCATCACCGAGAGCTACCGCAGCAGGCTGGAATCCCTGCTGGCCGTCGACGAGGCGGTGCGCAAGCTCATCGACACGCTGCGCGAGCAGGGCGTGCTCGAGAACACCTACCTGATCTTCGCCTCGGACAACGGGTTCTTCTTCGGCCAGCACCAGATCCCGACCGGGAAGTTCCTGCCGCACGAGGCTTCCGCGCACGTGCCCATGATGATCAGCGGTCCGGGCGTCGCGCGCGGCGGGCATTCCGCCGAGCTGACCAGCAATCCGGACCTGACCGCGACGATCGCCGACCTCGGCGGCACCAGTCCAGGCCTGGCGCTGGACGGGCGTTCGCTGCTGCCGTTCGCGCAGGATCCGCGCAGGCAAACCGGCCGACCGATCCTGCACGAGGCCGCGGCAGGCGCCCTGCCGGAACCCGTTCGTCCAGGTGCGCGGCAGCAAGCGCCCGCCGACGACGTGCAGGCCGGGCGCGCCGCGGGCGCGGGCGATCTCGACCAGGACGTCGCGACCGCACCACGACCGGCCAAGCCCCGCGACGAGCACGGGCAAGTGCTGTCCGCCGCGTACGAGGGAATCCGCACCGACCGCTACCTCTACATCCGCTACGTCAGCGGCGCGCACGAGCTCTACGACCTGGCCATCGATCCGTACGAGCTGAATTCCCGGCACGACGACGCGCGCTACGCGCAGGTGCGCGAATTCCTGGACCGGCAGCTCGACCGCACGCAGGGCTGCGTCGGAGCGGACTGCGGCCGCGAAATCCCGCAGCCGCCCGCGCCCGGCTGACGACCGTCCACTTAGTACGGCCCGCGAGTGGGGGATTTCCCTGCCTGGCACCGCCGGGTGAGGTGCCACGGCTAAGATCTCCAGCCGTGACTGCTTTGTCGCCCCTCGTCCTAGCTCCCGCCGCAGTCCTGTACCTGCTGTTCGGACTGAGCGTTCTGCGCGATCGGCGCCGCGTGCGCAACGGACTCTGGTTGTTCTTCGCGATCCTGGCGACGATCGTCGGCGCGGGGGCGCTGCTGGCGATGCTCTCGCCGCAGGCCGCGGTCCTGTTCGCGGTGGGGTTCGCGCTCGCGTTCGTGGCGATGCCGCTGGTGCTGGCGGTGTTCCTGATCTTCAACGGGGTGACGATGCTGCGCCGCGAAGGCCGCAGCTTGGGCAACCTGCTTTCGTTGTTCGCCGGGATCGGGATCCTCGGCTACCTGGTGCTGCGCAGCCTCGCCAACCTGACCGAGTGGCCTCCGCTGGTGGCCGTGATGAGCGCCGTCGCATCCGTGCTCGGCTTCGTGTCGCTGCAGTTCGTGTGCTTCCTGCTGTACTCGTTCTTCTACGGGCTGTTCCCGCCGCGCAAGCAGGCCGACTTCATCGTGGTGCTGGGTTCCGGCCTGATCGGCGGGCGGCGGGTGCCGCCGCTGCTGGGTTCCCGGCTGGACAAGGGCCTGGGGGTGTTCCACCAGCAGCGCGCGAAGGGCTACGACCCGGTGCTGATCACTTCCGGTGGTCAGGGGCCGGGCGAGGAGATCGCGGAAGGCCGCGCGATGGCGGACTACCTGCTCGAGCGCGGAGCTCCCGCCGACCGGCTGCTGGTCGAGGACGCTTCGCGCAGCACCGAGCAGAACCTCCGGTTCAGCAAGGCGCTCATGCAGTAGCGCGTGCCGGAGCACCGCTGCCTGGTGGTGACGAACAACTACCACGTGATGCGCGCCGCGCGGATCGCCCGCAAGGAGTCGGTGAACGGGGACGTGGTGGGCTCGCCGACAGCCCGCTACTTCTGGCCGAGCGCCACGATCCGGGAGTTCGTGGCGATCTTCCTCGATCACCGGGTGGCGAACGCCATCATCTGCGGCCTGCTGGTCCTCGGTGCCCTGCTCGGCAACTTGGGCTGACGAAATCCTCTTGCACCTACCGGAAGGACGATGGTGAGCGAGCGGCTGCTGCCCGCTTTGATCGGGATCGTGACAGGCATCGCGCTGGCCGTGGTGCTGTTCGTGCCGTACGTGGCTCGGCAATATCGCAGGCGCGGCCAGCTCGGCGCTGGCCACTTGGCGCTGGCGCTGGCCGCGGTGGTCTACGGCGTTTCCCTGGTGGCTTACGTGCTGCTGCCGTTCCCGCAGTTGACGCCGGACTTCTGCGCCACCGAGGGAGCGGGCGGTCCGCAGTGGATCCCGTTCAACTTCCTCAACGACATGCGCAAGGAAGCCACCGGCACCGGTGTGCTCTCGGTGCTGAGCAATCCGGCGCTGACGCAGATCGCGCTGAACGTGGGCCTGTTCGTGCCGCTGGGCATGTTCGTCCGCTACCTGTTCGGGCGGTCGGTGCTGATCACCACCGCGGTCGGGTTCGGCGTCTCGTTGCTCATCGAGGCGACGCAGGGAACCGGGATCTGGTTCCTGTACCCCTGCGCCTACCGGCTGTTCGACGTGGACGACCTGATCATGAACACGGCCGGGGCGCTGGCAGGTGCGTGGGCGGCCCCTGCGCTGCGCGCGGTGCCGGGGCAGCGGCTCACCACCCCGCCGGGACAGCCGCGGCCGATCACCTGGTCCCGGCGGCTGCTGGCATCGGTGTGCGATCTGGCGATCATCAAGCTGAGCAGCACGCTGTGCGCCACGGCCGGGATCGTCGTGCTGATGGCCGTCAACGGCCAGCTGTTCGGCGGGAACATGCCGCCCACCAGGGAGATCCCGGGCGCGGGCCTCGTCGAGGTGCTCGGGAGCTGGCTGCCGTGGCTGCTGCTGGTGATCGTGCTTCCGCTGGCGGGCGGCGCGAGCAGCGTCGGCCAGCGCATCGTGCAGCTGCGGGCGGTCACCGCGGACGGTGCCAAGCCTCGGCCGTCGGTGAGCCTGGTGCGCAGCCTCGCCGGTGTCGGCGGCTACCTGCTGCTGATCGGCATGGGCGGGGAGTCCCCGTTCGGCTTCCTCGGCCAGCTGTTCGGTCTGGTGTCGTTGATCTGCCTGTTCAGCACCGCCGGGCAGCGCGGCCTGTCGTACAAGATCACCGGGCTGAGCCTGGTGGACGCTCGGGAGCAGCAGCCGGAGGCGGCCGCACCGGCGGCATCCGAACAGCGCTGAGCGCGCAACAGCCCCGGCGCCGTGCGCGCCGGGGCTGGTCGCTTCGCGCGGGTCAGACCGGTTTGACCATCGGGAACAGGATCGTGTCCCGGATTCCCCTGCCGGTGAACGCCATCAGCATCCGGTCGACGCCGATGCCGACTCCGCCGGTGGGCGGCATCCCGTACTCGAGGGCGCGCAGGAAGTCCTCGTCGAGCTGCATCGCCTCCGGGTCACCGCCCGCGGCCAGCAGCGACTGCTCGGTGAGCCGGTTGCGCTGCTCGACCGGGTCGACCAGCTCGGAGTAGCCGGTGCCGAGCTCCATGCCGAACCCGATCAGGTCCCACTTCTCGGTCAGCAGCGGGTCGTCCCGGTGCTGCCGGGTCAACGGGCTCGTCTCCAGCGGGAAGTCGCGCACGAAGGTCGGCTGGATCAGGGTGTGCTCCACCAGCTCCTCGAACAGCGCCTCCACGAGCTTGCCCGGCCCCCACGACGGGTCCCAGCCGATCCCGCGCTCGTCGGCGTGCTTGCGCAGCTGCTCCACCGGGGTGCGCGGGGTGATCTCCGCGCCGAGGGCCTCGGAGACCGAGCCGAACAGCGTGATCGACGGCCATTCGCCGCCGAGGTCGACGTCCCCGTGCTCGGGGTGGCGCACCACGTGGTCGCCGAACACGGCCTTCGCGGCGTGCCGGTAGAGCTGGGTGGTCAGTTCGGCGACGGTGTCGTAGTCGCCGTAGGACTCGTAGAACTCCAGCATCGTGAACTCGGGGTTGTGCGTGGAGTCCGCGCCTTCGTTGCGGAAGTTGCGGTTGATCTCGAAGACCTTCTCGATCCCGCCGACCACCAGCCGCTTGAGGAACAGCTCCGGCGCGATCCGCAGGTACAGGTCGAGGTCGTAGGCGTTGATGTGGGTGGTGAACGGCTCCGCCGTGGCGCCGCCGTGCACCTGCTGCAACATCGGCGTCTCGACTTCGAGGAAGTCGCGCTCCAGCAGCACCGAGCGCAACGCCTGCACGGCGCGCGAACGCTGCTGGGCCAGCTGCCGCGCCTCCGGGTTGACCAGCAGGTCGACGTAGCGCTGCCGCACCCGCGCCTCGGGATCCGTCAAGCCCTTGTGCTTCTCCGGCAGTGGGCGCAGGCACTTCGAGGTCAGCGTCCAGCTCTCCGCCATGATCGAGAGCTCGCCGCGCTTGGAGGTGATCACTTCGCCGGTGATGCCGACGTGGTCGCCGAGGTCGATGTCGGCCTTCCAGGCTTCCAACTCGTCCGCGCCGACCTTGTCCAGCGCCAGCATGATCTGGATCGAACCGGTGTCGTCGCGGATCGTGGCGAAGCACAGCTTGCCGCCGGTGCGGTAGAGCATGACCCGGCCGGTCACCGAGACGACTTCACCGGTGCCCTGGTCGGCTTCGAGGCCGTCGTGTTTCTCGCGGATCGGACCGATCGAGGTGCTGCGCGGGTAACCGACCGGGTAGGGGTCGACGCCGTTGTCCCGCAGGCGTTCCAGCTTCTCCCGCCGGATGCGCATCTGCTCCGGCAGGTCCTCGTGATTCTCGTCCACCGCTGTACTCACGAAACCATGGTATCGGCCCAGCTCACCCGGCCCGGCGGGCGGGCGCACCGGGGTGCGAACCCCGATGCGGCCCGCATCCGCGGCCGTCGCTGCGGTCCACCGGGCCGCTCACCCCTGGTCGTGGCCTTCGATGCGAGCTTGCTCGGCGAGCGCCGGGTAGCTGTCCGCATCCTCCGGCATCAGCCGTACCGACCACGGGATCGGGCACGGCGGAGCGTGGTCGGGATCCGGGCACAACAGCCTGGTGATGCGCTCCTTGACTTCTTCGGCCTGCTGCTCGGTGGCGTAAATGCCGAGCCGGATTTCCCAGATTCCACTTTCCTCGGACATCGCACACCAACCTGATCAGCGGAGGAGCGGAACGAAGCTGCTGGAAGTTACCAGATCCGCTTGGGATCGCAGTGGCGCTTGTAGTGTCCCTGCGGCACCGGGACGTTGCGCTCAGCGTCGGTGATGGCTTTGTCCTTGGTGTTGCCCACGCCGTCGGCTCGGTCGTAACCGATGACGTGGTTGTCGCTGATGCGCACGATGTGGCACTGCACGGTCGCGTGCCAGGTCTTGCGGACCCCGATCTCGGTGGCCGGCGCCGGTTGCGCGGTGCCGGTCGCGGCAACGGCGGTCGGCACGACCAGGCCGCCGAGCGCGCAAGCGGTGACGCCGGCGATGAACATGCGGCGAAGAGCTGTCACGGAAATCCCCTCCTCGGGAATCGTTGCGGAACGTCGGGCGGTCGACCCGATCGCGATCCGAGGCTGGCACCGCGGATCTCCCGGCACACCGGTTCGCGCGGCCGTTGGCAGGCTGTTGGCAGGACTGCCGCGGAGCCCGCTTCGGCGTGCTCCGCA
>NZ_JAFRFW010000794.1:0-3533 GCF_017434145.1 Saccharopolyspora sp.
GCCGACCAGCACCAGGTGCGGACCGGACTTGATCCCCTCGGGCCGCCAGGTCAGCTCCAGCAGCCGGGGCGGGCTCACGGATCCGCCGCCGACCGCCAGCACGCCGCCGAAACCCTTGTCCGCCAACCACTTCTCGTCGCGGACGGCGGCCGTCAGGCCGGGCAGCGACCCGGCGAGCTCGGCGGCCGCACCGGTCAACCACGCGGGGTTCTTCACGTTGGAGGGCGTGTTGGCCAGGTCCCGCGCCAACGCGGTGGCGGCGGCCCACTCGTGCGCCTGCGCGACGGCCTCGCGCAATCCCGCCGGATCCGTGCCTTCGGGGACCACCAGCAGAGCTTTGCGCAGCCGGGGCGCGGTGGGCTTGCCGGTGACCCGGAACCGGTAGTCGCCCAGCGACAACCCGAGCGTCAACGCGGCGACGAGTTCCGCGTCGGCGTCCGCGGGCAACCGCACTTGGAGGTATTCGGCCTCGGTCGCGTCGCCGAGGTCTTCGGGATCGTCCTCGCCGGAGCCTTCACCGAGCCGTTCGCGCGCCGCGCGCGCCAGCGCCGCACCGATGGTGCGCCACTGATCACCGGAACCGGCGCCGACGGTCCAGCCGAACCGCCCGTCCGGCAGCGGAATCGTGCGCACGTCGCCCGCCGAAGCCGTCACTCCCAACGCTTCGAGCGTCGCGGTGTCCACTCCCCACGGTTCGGCGGCCGCAGCCAGGTCCGGGCCAGCCAAATCCGGGCCAACAGCACCGTCGAAGACCGGCACCGCCGCGGGCACGCCGTCCCGCCAGCGGGTCACGACGTCCACTTCGACCAGTGCCGTCGGGATCACCGGGAGCACCGCGTGCTCCCGCGACCGCGAAGAATCGAACACCGAGGAATCGGGCACGGATGGCATTCCTTCCTTGCAACGGGGCGGCCGGTGCGGCCCGCCCCACGGACGACGGCCCCGGCATCGCGGGAATGCCGGGGCCGGACCACGACGATCGGGGGCACGCCGGAGGTTTCGCGGCGGCCTCAGCCGGTGGCCGATTCCAGGGCGTCGCCCAGGTTCTTGGCCTCCTCCAGCGACATCTCGACGACGAGCCGCCCACCGCCCTCAAGGGGGACGCGCATCACGATCCCGCGTCCCTCCTTCGTCACTTCGAGGGGACCGTCACCGGTCCGGGGCTTCATGGCCGCCATAGCGTGCTCCCTCCGTGAACTCTTCCCACCCGCTGATCGCCACAATCAGCCGGGTCCTGGTCCATTCTCCCCCATCCGGAACCAGCCGCGAAACCGAGCCGATCAACTCGTGTCGCTGTTGCGCTGGTCGAATGCCTGCGCCGGGTGGCAGACTCAGCCTCCGTGCAGGCATGTTCAGCACTCCCCGGCTTACCGCGCGATGCGCCTTCGGCTAGCGTCGTGCGGCCATGGCGGCGAATTCGGCGGATCGTCCCTTCGGGACCGCTCGCGCCACGCGCCGTCGCCGGACCGGCACCACCAGTGCATGAGTCCACTGTGGAGGAGGCTGCCGCCGATCCGGCGCGGCACAGCTCATCGCGACGAAAGGGCGAGAAGTGTCCGATGTACTGCTGACCCAGGACAACGACGGCGTGCGGTCGCTGACGATGAACCGGCCGGAGTCGTTCAACGCGCTCAACGTGGAGCTCAAGGTCGCGCTGACCGCCGCGTTGCGGGAAGCCGCCGCGGACGACTCGATCCGCGCGGTGGTGCTCGCGGGCGCCGGCCGGTCGTTCTGCGCAGGGCAGGACCTCAAGGAGCACATCGCGCTGCTGGAAGCCGACGACCCGAGTCCACTGCGGACGGTCGAGGAGCACTACAACCCGCTGATCCGGGCGGTGGCGACGATGCCGAAACCGATCATCGCGGCGGTCGGCGGCAGCGCGGCGGGCGCGGGGGCTTCGCTGGCGTTCGCCTGCGACCTGCGGATCGCATCGGCCGACGCGAAGTTCCTGATGGCCTTCGCCAACGTGGGGCTGTCCACCGACACCGGGGCGTCGTGGACGCTGCCGCGGCTGATCGGCTACGGGCGGGCGATGGAGCTGCTGCTGCTGGCCGAACCGGTGGGCGCCGACGAGGCGTTGCGGATAGGCATGGTCAACCGGGTCGTCGAGGCCGGGCAGGCCACCGAAGCGGCAGGCGAGCTCGCCGCGCGGATGGCTACCGGACCGACCAGCGCGTACGCCCGGATCAAGGAGACGATGCGCGCCGCGGCCGCCGAAGGACTCGACGAAGCCCTCGACGTCGAGGCGGGTGCCCAGATCGAAGCCGGCCGGACCGCCGATCACCGCGAGGCCGTCTCGGCGTTCGTGGCCAAGCGCAACCCCGACTTCACCGGCCACTGATCCCACCCGGCACCGAGTGAACGGCCTGCTCGCCTGGCTAGATTGGGCGGGCGGTCCGTTCACTCACGACGAACAGCTCACTCCGGGGCGGTCGCGCGCCAGCAGCCGGCGAGGTGGTCGTCGACCATCCCGGTCGCCTGCATCAGCGCGTAGCAGGTCGTGGGGCCGACGAACACGAAACCGCGGCGCTTGAGCTCCTTGGCCATCGCCTTCGACTCCGGCGTGATCGCCGGGACGTCGTCCGACTTCTTCGGCCGCGCCCGGGAATCCTGCGGCGCGAACGACCACAGCAGCTCGTCCAGCGGGCGGTCCAGCTCCAGCACCGCGCCCGCGTTCCGGATCGCCGCGTCGATCTTGGCCCGGTTGCGCACGATGTCCGCGTCGGCCAGCAACCGCTGCCGGTCGTCCGGACCGAACTCGGCGACCCGCCGCGGGTCGAACTCGGCGAACGCGCGGCGGAACGCCTCGCGCTTGCGCAGGATCGTCAGCCAGGCCAGCCCGGACTGGAAGGCTTCCAGCGTGATCCGCTCGAACAGCGCCGCCTCGCCGCGCAGCGGGACGCCCCATTCGGAGTCGTGGTACTCGGCGTAGTCCGGCTGGTTCGCTCCCCACGGGCAGCGCGCCCGGCCGTCCGAACCGATCACGACCGCGCCCGGCTCAGCCATCGCGCCGATGCTCCACGCAGAACACCGCGAACCGGTCCAGCGACTTGCGCAGCCCCCATGCGAACGCGGGCCGGACCACCGGCCACGCCGGTCCGGTCCCGGCCGGCAGCGACAAGTCCTCCCACCACACGAACGTCGAGCGGTCGTCGTCACCGCGGGAGATCACCCGGAAACCGCCCTCGCCGGAGATCAGCCGCCCGGTGTGCCGGACGCGGCAGCACAACGGCTCGCGCATCTCGACGATCTCCATCGTGTCCAGGAAACCGAGCCCGTAGAAACCGGTGAACGCGGCCAGCTGCGAACCGGGACCGCCGTCACCGCGGACGACGTGCACCGAGGTCCCCAGCATCCATTCGCCTTGGCGCGGCCAGTCCGTCGCGGCCGCCCACACCGCCTCCGGCGGCGCCGGGACCGGCACTTCCAGCCGCAGCTGCGCTCTGCCCACCGGACTCACTCCTCCCGATCCGCCGACCGGGCATCGCGCAGCTCCTCGCCGGCCACGTCGAACTGCCGTCCGCATTCGCCCA
>NZ_JAFRFW010000081.1:0-4276 GCF_017434145.1 Saccharopolyspora sp.
ACCGGCAGGGCAGCCGCATCGGCTCGCTGACCGCCTTCGCGGGCGCGCGCGGTCCGGAAGAGCTGCTCAACCGCGCCGAACTGCTGGACATCGTCAGCCGCGATCAGCTCGACGTCCTCGACGACCTCGAACGCGCCCGCATCGAGCGGGTCAACAAGGACTCGCTGGCCCGCCAGGCGTTGCAGGATGCCGCGGCCAAGCGCGCTGCGGCCGACGCCGCGCGCGGCCGGGCCGAAGCCGCGCAGAGCGCCGCCATCGCCGCGCGCGCTGGGCAGGCCGGTAGCGCACAACGGCTCGCAGCCGAACGCGACGGCGCGCAGGCCGAACTGCGGCAGGCCCGCTCCACGGTGCAGGGCATGGAGGGTCAGAAGGACCGCTACCAGGAATGGCTCGACGCCCGCGAGGCCGAGCAGCAGGCGCAGGCGCAAGCCCAGCAGGCCGCACAGGCCGCGCAGGCGGCGTCCCGGCCGGCGCCCACCGGGGACTCCGGTGGCTCGGATGATTCCGACGACTCCGACGACGCGGCGCCAGCCGGTGTCGAGACCGTCGTGCAGCGGGCGATGTCCCAGCTCGGGATGCCGTACGCATGGGGCGGCGGCGACGAGGACGGACCGACGCAAGGCATCCGGGACGGGGGAGTGGCCGACTCCTACGGCGACTACCGCAAGACCGGCTTCGACTGCTCGGGCCTGATGGTCTACGCATTCGCCGCGGCCGGTGTGGAGCTCGACCACTACAGCGGCTACCAGTACAAGGCGGGCGAGCAGGTTCCGCTGTCGTCGATGCAGCGCGGCGACATGCTGTTCTGGCGCAGCAGCGGCAGCGTCCACCACGTGGCGCTGTACCTGGGCAACGGCAAGATGGTGGAAGCGCCGTACTCCGGCTCGCAGGTGCGTGTCGCGCCTGTGCGCTACGACGGGATCGCGCCTTACGCGGTGCGCATGTTCTGAATCCGGGCCGGCCCGGCGGCGGTGGAACCGGTGCGATAAGGATCGCTGCGTGACGAACGGATTCGCTGCGGTGGTGCTCGCGGGCGGCGAGGCCAAGCGGCTCGGCGGCGTGGACAAACTCGCTCTGCGGGTCGGCGGCCGCACGTTGCTGGATCGCACGCTGGCGGCGGTGGGCGGAGCCGAGCCGATCGTCATCGTCGGACCGGAACGGCCGGTGGCGGTGCCGGTCCGATGGGCTCGGGAAGATCCTCCGCGCAGCGGACCGCTGGCCGGTGTGCACGCGGGTCTGCGAGAAGTCCCGCGCGAGGTCGGGCTGGTGGCCGTCGTGGCCGCCTACCACCCCGGCCTGACCGCCTCGACGATCGACCGGCTGCGCGCGGGTGTGCGCGATGCGGGCGCGGTACTGATCGACTCGGACGATCGTCCACAGTGGCTGTTGGGGGTGTGGCGGGCCGAGGCGCTGCGCGAGCACATGCCGGCGGAAGTGGCGAACCGCCCGGTCCGCGACCTGCTGGCCCAGCTCGAACCGGCCCGCGTGCCCGCCACCGGCACCGAAGCATCCGATGTGGACACCCCGGACGACTACCGCCGCCTCACCTAGATCACCGGTGTGCAAGACCCACAGCGACGGCGGCCTGGCCGACTGCGATTCCTCGCAGAGGGGCCGTTCAACGTTGCTCGGCTCCGCGTCACGCGCGGGCAGTCGCGTCGACGACCGAGCAGGAGACGTTGTCTGGCGCCCCCGCCGAACGCACCAGCTCGACCAATCGGTCCGCGGCTTGCTGGGAAGTGCCGTTGCTGCCGAGTGCGCGGGAGATCTCCTGCTCGTCGAGCACGCTGGTGAGCCCGTCCGAGCAGAGCAGGTAGCGATCGCCCGCCCGGGCTTCGCGCAGGTGCATGTCCGGTTCCGCCGTGCCTTCGTGCTCCAACGCGCGCAGCAACATCGCACGTTGCGGATGTGCCGCGGCCTCTTCCACGGTCAGCTTCCCCTCGTCGACAAGCGACTGCACGAAGCTGTGGTCGTGGGTGAGCCGGGTCAGCTCCGCACCCCGCAGCAGGTACGCCCGCGAGTCCCCGACGTGCGCCAGCGCGAAGCGCACGCCTGACCACAGCATCGCCGTTAAGGTCGTACCCGCGCCCTGCGCGGTGATGTCGGACTTGGTGAACTCGCGCACCGCAGCGCGCGCATTGCGCACCGCGTCGCTGAGCGAGCCCAGAGGATCTTCGGCAGGGCCTTGCCGCTCGAGCCGTTCGAGTGCGTCGAGCGCGGCCGAGCTCGCGGCACGGCCCAAGCCCTGCGCGCCGAAACCATCGGCCACCGCGAACAGGCGGTCGCCCGCGAGCACCGCGTCCTGGTTGCTGTCGCGCACCAGCCCGATGTCGGTGCTCGCGGCGCCGCGCACCTCGAGTTCCCGCACTGCGTCCGTCATGGTCGCGTCCTTCCTGGACAGTTGGTCGATGAGGGATGCGGCTGCTTCGCGGCGGGCCGCAGTGTCGGCTTCGACCTGCCGCCAGTACGAAGCGACCTCCGCCGCGGCGGCTTCCGGCGGCAGGGCCAGCACCACCCGGATCCGTTCCAGCGGCATCCCCAGCACGCGCAATCGGACGATGAGCTTCGCCGTGGCGAGCTGGCAGCGGTCGTAGGAGCGGTAGCCGGTCCGCGGATCGACGTCGGCCGGGGCCAGCAGGCCCAGGTCGTCGTAGAGCCGCAGCGCTTTCGGGCTCAAACCCGATTCCTGCGCGAACGCACCGATGCTCAACCTGCGCACGATTCCCCTCCGCATCGCGGGCGATCTGCCCGATGACCTCGACGGTGCTCCCTGCCCCGAGGTCAAGGTCAAACCCCTTTCCGGAGCCGCGCGCAGCATTTCGATGACTTTGTAACTTCAGTGCCGAGTGAAATTATGTCGAGCCGACGAAACCGCAACGACGCACCGAGCGCGGAGCGCTTCACAACGCTCACACCGGCTGCGAGGTTGACTGGTCGCCGGTGCGGCGCCCCCTCGCGCGGACGTGGCGGGCGCGTGCCAAGATCGGCCGGCGGGCGACGCGGAAACCGGGCTCCCGGTGCCGGTTGGGGAACCGGTGCGCTGCGCGGCCGGTGCGAGGACAAGCGCGAACGGAAGGTGCCGAAGTGACCGAGGCCGGCGAGGGCGGCGCGACCGAGGCAGGGACGCCCGCGGAGCAGGTGAACACCCCGGCCCGGGACGCGCAGCTGCTGGAACGCACCGTCTTCGAGGTCAAGCGGATCATCGTCGGGCAGGACCGGCTCGTGGAGCGGGTGCTGGTCGGCCTGCTCGCCAAGGGCCACATCCTGCTCGAAGGCGTGCCCGGTGTGGCCAAGACGCTCGCGGTGGAGACCTTCGCCAACGTCGTCGGCGGCTCGTTCTCCCGGTTGCAGTTCACCCCCGATCTGGTGCCCGCCGACATCCTCGGCACCCGGATCTACCGGCAGGGCAGCGAGCGGTTCGACGTCGAACTCGGCCCGGTGCTGGCCAACTTCGTGCTCGCCGACGAGATCAACCGCGCGCCCGCGAAGGTGCAGTCGGCGCTGCTGGAGGTCATGGCGGAGCGGCACGTCTCGATCGGTGGGCAGAGCTTCCCGATGCCGCAGCCGTTCCTGGTGCTGGCCACCCAGAACCCGATCGAGAACGAGGGCGTCTACCCGCTGCCGGAGGCGCAGCGCGACCGGTTCCTGTTCAAGCTCCAGGTCGAGTACCCGACCGCGGAGGAGGAACGCGAGATCGTCTACCGGATGGGCGTCGCTTCTCCGGAGCCGAACCCGGTGCTGGACCCGGCCGCGCTGACCCGGTTGCAGGAGGTCGCCGCGCAGGTGTTCGTGCACCACGCGCTGGTGGACTACGTGGTGCGGCTGGTGCTGGCCACGCGGCAGCCGAACGATCACGGGCTGTCCGACATCGCGGGCTGGGTCTCCTACGGGGCTTCGCCGCGCGCCAGCCTCGGCGTGGTGTCGGCGTCGCGGGCGTTGGCGCTGGTGCGCGGGCGGGATTACGTGCTGCCGCAGGATGTGGTGGACGTGGTACCGGACGTGTTCCGGCACCGGCTGGTGCTGTCCTACGACGCGCTGGCCGACGGCGTGCCGGTCGACCACATCATCAACCGGGTGCTGCAGACGGTGCCGCTGCCGCAAGTCTCGGCCCGTTCGCAGGCAGGCCAGCCGCAGCCGCAGGCGGGCGGCTACGGGCACGCCGCCGCCGGTTCGCCGCAGTACCCGTGACGGGGCAGGACCCGATGACCGAGCAGCCCGGCGGGCTGCAAGGCGAGCGCCCCTCGTGGGCTCCGCCCGCGCTGGACGGGCCGCGGAT
>NZ_JAFRFW010000795.1:0-7451 GCF_017434145.1 Saccharopolyspora sp.
AGCGCGCCGTCGACGCGGGCGCCGACGGCGGCCTGCTGATGCCGCACTACCTGGTCAAAGCCCCGCAGCACGGCCTGGTCGAGCAGGTCCGCAAGGTCGCCGAGCACACCTCGCTGCCGCTGATCGCCTACCAGCGCGACTACGTCCGGTTCACCGCCGCCAGCGCGGCCCGGATCGCCGAGATCCCCACCGTGATCGGGCTCAAGGACGGGCACGGCGATCTGGACGGGCTGCAGCGCATCCGGCTGCGCACGCCGGAGGACTTCCTGTTCTTCAACGGTGTGGCCACCGCCGAGATGCAGGCGCGTTCCTACGCCGCCATCGGTGTCGGGCCGTACTCGTCGGCCGTGCACGCCTTCGCGCCCGAGATCGCCAAAGCGTTCTGGAGCGCGTTGCACGCCGGTGAGCACGAGCGCGTCGAGCGACTGCTGCGCGAGTTCTACCACCCGCTGGTGGAGCTGCGGGACCGCCAGCCCGGATACGCGGTTTCGCTGGTCAAGGCGGGCGCGCGGCTGCGCGGCTTGTCCGTCGGGCCGGTGCGCGCACCGCTGGCCGATCCCGGCACCGACGACCTCGCCGAGCTCGGCGACCTGATCGAAACGGGCCTCGCGCTCGTGTCCTGAACTCCGGAGGCCCCGCATGTCGAACTCCACGAGCATGTCGAACCCGGCACGCATCGCCGAAGTCCGCGTCACCCCCATCCTGATCAGCGACCCCCCGCTGCTGAACGTGCAGGGCGTGCACCAGCCCTACACGCCGCGCACGATCGTCGAAGTCGTCACCGGCTCCGGAGCGAGCGGCATCGGTGAGACCTACGGCGACACCGACTACCTCAAGATCGCCCAGGCATTCGGGCCCGAGCTGGTCGGCGCGCCGCTGACCGCGCGCAACGACCTGTTCCGGCTGGTTTCGGCCGCGGCGGCGCAAGTGCGGACCGCCGAGCTGGACAACACCGTCGTCGCCGAGGGCCTGCGCGGCTCGCGGACGCAGCACAAATTGGTGCACAGCGTGGTTTCCGCGTTCGAGGTGGCGATGCTGGACGCGCTCGGGCACGAGACCGGGATGCCGGTGCACGCGCTGCTCGGCGGCAAGGTGCGCGACCGCGTGGAATACAGCGGGTATCTGTTCTACCGCTGGGCCGAGCATCCGGGCGAAGGAGAACCGTCCGACGACTGGGGCGCCGCGCTCGACCCGGCGGGCGTTGTCGCGCAGGCGCAGCGCTTCGCCGATCGCTACGGGTTCCGCTCGTTCAAGCTCAAAGGCGGCGTGTTCGAGCCGAAGCAGGAGGTCGCCGCGATCCATGCGCTGCGCGAGGCGTTCCCGGACGCGCCGCTGCGGCTGGACCCGAACGGGGCGTGGTCGGTCTCGACGAGCCTGGAAGTGGCCGCCGCGCTGGAAGGCGTCGCGGAGTACCTGGAGGACCCGACCGCCGGGACCACGTCGATGGCCGAGGTCGCCGAGCGCACCAGCCTGCCGCTGGCCACGAACATGTGCGTCACCGCGGTCGAAGAGGTAGCCGAGGCGTTCACCCGCGACGCGGTGCAGGTCGTGCTCTCCGACCACCACTACTGGGGCGGGCTGCGCGCCACCCAGGACCTGGCGGCGGTGTGCCGGACCTTCGGGCGCGAGCTGTCCATGCACTCCAACACGCACCTCGGCATCAGCCTGGCCGCGATGACCCACGTGGCCGCGACGATCCCGGAACTCGGCTACGCCTGCGACACGCACCGGCCTTGGCAGACCGAGGACGTCATCACCGTCCCGCACACCTTCACCGGCGGTGCGGTCGAGGTCACCGACACCCCGGGGCTCGGCGTGGCGCTGGACCGCGATTCGCTCGCGCGGCTGCACCAGCGCTGGCTGGACAGCGACGTGCGCGGCCGCGACGACGCCGCAGCGATGCGCCGCGTCCATCCGGAGTGGACATCGCCGAGCTTCCCCGTCTGGTAACGCCAGCGGCCGGTTGGCCGCGCCGCACAAGAAAAATCGGAGACGTCAATGACGACGGTGCCGCCTTCGTCCACTGCGGACGACCCAGCGCTGCGCAGCGCGGTGCGCAAGTTCTTCCGCCGCATGATCCCGCTCGTGGTGCTGATGCTGATCATCAACCAGATGGACCGCACGAACATCGGGTTCGTGCGCGCGGACCTGGAGGCCGATCTGGGCATCGGGGCCGCCGCCTACGGGCTCGGCGCCGGGCTGTTCTTCGTCGCCTACGCCATCTTCGAAGTGCCCAGCAACATGCTCATGGAGCGCTTCGGCGCGCGGGTCTGGCTGACCCGGATCATGATCAGCTGGGGTGTGGTGGTGTTCCTGATGTCGTTCATCACCAACCCCGCCACGTTCTACCTCATGCGGTTCCTGCTGGGCGTGGCCGAAGCCGGCTTCTTCCCCGGCGTCATGTACTACTTCACCTGCTGGCTGCCGGACCGCTACCGCGGCGGGCGACGGCGATCTTCCTGGCAGGCTCGGCGGGGGCCTACGTCGTCACCGGGCCGGTCACCGGCGGCCTGCTGGAACTGGACGGGGTCGCCGGGCTGGCGGGCTGGAAGTGGATGTTCCTGTCCCAGGGCGCGCTGTCGGTGCTGATCGGCATCGTCGCGGCGTTCTTCCTGGTCTCCCGGATCCCCGAGGCCAAGTGGCTCTCGGCGCAGGAGAGATCGGCGCTGTCGGCCGCGGTGGCCGCCGACGACGCGAACCGGCAAGCCGCCGGAGCGCGCACGTCCAAGGCGCGGTTGCTGCTGGAACCGCAGGTTCTGCTGCTGTGCTTCATCTTCTTCGCGATTTCGCTGACCGGCTACACCATCACGTTCTGGTTGCCGAGCCTGGTCGACGGCATCCGCGGGCTGCCCGACTTCGGCGTCGGGGTGGTGAGCGCGATCCCGTGGGCGGGCGCGATCGCCGCGATGTACGGCATGGGGCGGTTCACCGACCGCACCGGCGTCCGCAAGCCGTACGTCTCGGCGGCGCTGGTCATCGCGGCGATCGGCACGTTCCTGACCACTCTGGGCAGTCCGTGGTTCGGGGTGGCGGCGATGTGCGTGGCCGCGGTCGGGTTCAAGTGCTCGGCGTCGATCTTCTGGCCGATCGCCCAGCAGGGCCTGGACGGGCGGATCGTCGCACCGGGCATCGCGCTGGTGAATTCGCTGGGCAATTTGGGCGGGTTCGTCGCGCCCACGGTCATCGGATTCCTGGAGCAGTCGACCGGCTCGACGACCATCGGGCTGTACGGGCTGTCGGTCGCTTCGTTGCTCGCGGCGGGTTCGGCCACCCTGATCGGCCGGGGACGCGATCGCGCCGCCGCCGTCCCGGCCGGTTGTTGACCGCCGCAGCGCCCGTCGGCGCCGCCCGGACCGGGCGATGTGTACGGTTGCAGCGGGAAAGCGGGCGCTGGGAAAAGGGCGCCGTGGCGGCGTTTTCGCGGTCGCCGGGAAGTGCGGGATGAGCATGGCGGAGGGCCAGAAGGGCGTGCGCGACGTCAAGTCGGCTGCGCGCACCGTGGAAGTGCTGGAAGTGCTCGGCGCCCTGGAAGGGGAGCCGGTGAACCTGCGCGAACTCGCCGAGCGCACCGGTGTTCCGCGCAGCAGCCTCTACGCGCTGCTGCAGACCTTGGTGGCGCGCGGCTGGGTGCGCACCGACGCCACCGGCTCGCTCTACGGCATCGGGATGCGTGCGCTGCTGGTCGGCACGTCCTACATCGACGGTGACCGGCTGGTGGCCGAGACCAAGCCGTACCTGGACGAGCTGGTCGCCGAACTCGGCGAGACGGTGCACTTCGCCCGGCTGGACGGCGCGGACGTGGTGTACCTGGCCACCCGGGAGTCCAAGCACCACCTGCGCCCGTTCAGCCGCGTCGGCCGTCGCCTGCCCGCCAGCGCGACGTCGCTGGGCAAAGCGCTGCTTGCGGAGCGCGACGCGGCGGAAGTGGCCGCGCTGCTACCGGATCCGCTGCCGATGTTCACCGAGGCCACGCTGGACCGCGACGGACTGCGCTCGGACCTGGCCGCGACCCGCGAGCGCGGCTACGCGGTGGAGGACGGCGAAAGCAACCTCGGGGTGCACTGCATCGGGGTGGCATTGCGCTACGACGAGCCCGCCCAGGACGCGATCAGCTGCTCGGTGCCGACCGCGCGGGTGACGCCGGAGTTCGAGCGCGAAGCGGTGCGGCACCTGCTGCGCGTCCGGGACGCGATCGAGCGGGCCGCCCGCAGCTGGCCGCGCTCGCAGGTGTCCTGGCGCTGATTCGTGCACAGTGGACTCATCCGGTTTTTGCCGTGCCAAATCGGCAAAACCGGATTACTGTCCACAGTGGCTCATGAAGCGGTGAATCGCGGTGCGGAACGCATCCCGCACCGCGGCCCGCCTCCGCCGCTTCAGTCCTGCTCGAGCGAGAGCGCCTGCGCGGGACACACGTCGACCGCCGTGCGCACCGCCTCCGCGGTCTGCTCGGTGGTGCGTTCGGTCAGCAGCAGGACCGTGCCCTCTTCCTCGTCCTGGTCGAACACGTCGGGCTCGGTGAGCACGCACTGCCCGGCCCCGACGCACCGGTCCGTGTCGGCGATGATCCGCATGTTCCCTCCTACCAGGCCACCGGCAACCGGTGCAGCCCGAAGATGTTCGCATCGTTCTTGAACGGTAGCTCGGACACCGCGGCGTCCAGCCGCAACCCGGGAATTCGCCGGAACAGCGTGTCGAACACGATCCGCAGTTCCGCGCGGGCCAGGTTCTGCCCGAGGCATTGGTGCGGCCCGAAACCGAACGCCAGGTGGTTGCGCGCGCCCCGCTCGACGTCGAGCTCCTCGGGCCGGTCGAACACCTCGGCGTCCCGGTCGCCGGACAGCGCGAGGCCGATGACGCCCTCGCCCGCCTCGATCAGGCCGCCGCCGATCTCCACGTCCTCCAGCGCGACCCGGGAGGTCGCGAACTCCGCGATCGTGAAGTAGCGCAGCAGTTCCTCCACGGCGCCCGGGGTCTTGCCCGGATCCGCGGTGATCGCCGCCAGCCGTTCCGGGTTCTCCAGCAGCATCAAGGTGCCCAGCGAGATCATGTTGGCGGTGGTCTCGTGGCCCGCGATCAGCAGCAGCACCGCCGTCGCGACCAGCGCCTCGACGTCGACTTCGCCGGCCGCGCGCTGGGCGGCGACCTGCCTGCCCAGCAGATCGTCGGTGGGCTGGGCGACCTTGCCGCGGACGAGTGTGTCCAAATAGGACTTCAGATCGCCGATCGCGGAACCGCGCTGCTGCGGGGTCGCGTCCCGGTTGAGCAGCGTGGCGCTGCGGGACTGGAAGAAGTCGTGGTCCGCGTAGGGAACCCCCAGCAGTTCGCAGATCACCAGCGAGGGCACCGGCAGCGACAGCTCGCGCACCAAGTCCGCGTGTGGCGGCCCTGCCAGCATGGCCTCGACGTGCTCGTCGACGATCTGCTGGACGCGCGGCAGCAGCGCGTTGATCCGCCGGACGGTGAATTCGCCGAGCACCGCCCGGCGCGCGGCGGCGTGCTCGGCTCCGTCCATCGAGATCATCGATTTCGGGAACTGCTCGCCCTTGGGCCGTTCGACCTGGAGCGGGAAACCCGGATTGCGGCGGTCCGAGCTGAACCGCGGATCGGCGAGCATCGTCCGGACGTCCTTGTGCCTGGTCAGCACCCGGACCCCGCGGCCGTCCGGCAGTCGGCCGCTGCCGAGGCGGCCCTGCTCGCGAAGCTGCTGGTAGGCGGCGGGCTGGCGGAACGGGCACTCGCGGGTCATCGGGAAGGACGGTGCTTGGGAGGCGGCGGGGTCGGGCATCCCGGCTCCTTATGTGGAGGGAAACAGTCCGGTTACTCTCACCCAGGTTAGCGAAGCGGAGGATTTCCATCCACCTGCGTCCGGGTGAGAAGATCCGCGGCGACGAGGAGGAAGATCCCATGACGTCCGATTCGACGGTGCCGGATACGGCGCTGCGGGCCGACGCCCGCCGCAACCGGATCCAGCTCATCGAGGCCGCGGGCCGCATGTTCGCCGAGCACGGCCCCGACGTCGCGATGGAGGAGATCGCCCGCGCGGCCGGGGTGGGCATCGGCACGCTCTACCGCCGCTTCCCGGACCGCGAGGCGTTGATCCGCGGCGTCTGCCAGGACAACTACCGCCAGGCGCTGGACGAGGCCCGGCTGGCGCAGCAGGACGAGCCGACCGCGTGGCAGGCACTGGTGCGGATCGTGCGCCATGTCCGCGCGTTGCAGCTGAGCGTGCACTTGGCGTTGGTGTCGCCGAAGGTGCACCGGATCATCACCTCCGACGAGCTCAGCGCGCGTTCGCGTGCGGAACTGCTTCGCCTGCTCGACGAGGTGGTGCGGGACGCGCAGCGGGAAGGCACGCTGCGCCGCGATGTCGGCACCGGCGACGTGGCCATGCTGTGCTCGCTGCTGCTGCGCGAGAACCTCAACCACGAGTTCGGTGGCGACGGGCGCGAGCGGCGGGCGCGGTTGCTGCTGGACGCGCTGCGCACCGGGCCGCCGGAAAGGCTGCCGGGAGATCCGGTCGGGCTGGCCGACCTGGATTTCTGAATGCCTGTCTTAGCGGTCGGCTTGCGTGGGCAGTTGCTTCGCGGAACCTCACCCGCCGGTGGTTGCGTTGCGTAGGTGGGTGGCGGAAGCGGCTGGCGCCGCTTAAAAAAGACCAACACCAGAGCCGAACGTAGGCGTCTCTCCGAGTCGGCCGCCGCCTCCCCGCGGGAGTTCTCCGGTGCCTGAGCCGATCGCCCGAGCTTCCGGGGTAGCAGACTCGCGGGCGCATGAGCTTTCCGGAGGTCGCCCGCGGGGAGCGGTCACGAGCCCGGCGGCGGCGCGGTGTCGCCGGGTTCGCGGTGCGGCTGGAACGGCTTCGGCCGCACCCCCAGATCGGCCGAACCCGCTTGCTCTCACGTGGTGGCTCAACTTAGGGCTGCCGATGGCGCGCGGGAAGTTCATTCTTGCCCAATCGGGCCGCGCGGCGGTAAGAAATTGCCCGGTCGCGCTGTTCAGCGGCGGTTCGCCGGAAAATGATCTAGTTCGGCGGCGGGTCGTTCGACCATAGCTCTGCGGAGGCGGAAACGTCACGGACCACCGCCCGGCGGGTTCGATGATCAACACGACGCCGGTGTGCGGTAGGTTGCCGCGGCGGAGACAGGTGCGGGTGCGTGAAGTGATCAATTGCGATTCGGGTGCGTCGGCGGCCGAACAGGCCCCCGAAGCGGCACGACCGGAGGTCGAGCAGCTGCGCGGGCTGCAGGCCGACGCCGCAGCCCCCGGCGGCTTGGCGCTGGTGCTGCGCCGGCTCTCGAGGTTCGTCGGCGGTCCGGCTGCGCTGCTCGGCCCCGACGACCGCTCGGTGCAGGTGCACAGCTGCCACGGCCCCGCCCGCCAAATCGACGTCCTCCGTGAGGTTTTGCTCGGTCTGCTCGCCGACGACGAAACGCTCGAGCCCCGCGACATCC
>NZ_JAFRFW010000796.1:0-11299 GCF_017434145.1 Saccharopolyspora sp.
ATCGTTTCCGCGCGCCGGCGCCGGGGTCGCAGCCGTCTGACCGCCTGATCGCGGGCCGTGCTTCCCGCGGCCGCCCGGCTGACCAGGAGCCAGGAGTTCCGCCTGGTGGTCCGTCGTGGCCGCCGTGCCGGGCGCGCCCGGCTGGTGGTACATCTGCTGCTCGCGAGTTCCGCGGCCCAGGCCGACGGTGCGAGGCGACCTGTTTCGTCCGGAGCCGCCGAGCAGCCGGACTCCGCTGATCACCGAAGCCGGGAACAGCACGAGCCCGGCCCACCGCACGCGGCGTCGACCTCCGGGCCCGGCACGCACACTGAACCCACGCGGGACGTTCCCGAACCGTCCCGTGTGGGTTTCGTCGTGAGCAAAGCCGTCGGCAACGCGGTGATCCGGCACCGGGTGACGCGACGACTGCGGCACCTTATGCGCGACCGCCTCGGTGTTCTGCCCGCTGGCACACTGGTGGTGGTTCGCGCGCTTCCACCCGCCGCAACCGCCTCCAGCCGCGAACTCGGCGCGGACCTCGACGCGGCGCTGCGCAAGCTCCGGACTCCGCGGACGGGCGGTCCGGCGGCAGGTCCCAGGTGACGGGGAGGCCCCGGATGCCGGACGAGTTCGACCCCGGTGAATCGACTCGGCGCCCGAGTCCGGCCGCCTGGTTGCTGCTGTTGCCGGTGCACGCCTATCGCAAGATCATCTCGCCCCTGCTGCCACCGACCTGCCGGTTCTACCCGAGTTGCAGCGCCTACGCGGTCGAGGCACTGACCGTGCACGGCGCGCTGCGCGGCGGTTGGCTCACCGCGCGCCGGCTGTTGCGGTGCGGCCCTTGGCACCCGGGTGGCCTCGACCCCGTTCCACCCCGGCGGGACCGCGTCGACGCCGGGCGATCCGGCCCCCACCGAACCCCCGCGGAGGAGTAGTGCTCGACTTCATCAACTACCCCGTCTCGGCGATCCTCTGGTTCTGGCACTCGATCTTCGGTTTCGTGCTTGACCCGGCCAGCGGTTACGCCTGGGCGCTGTCGGTGGTGTTCCTGGTGTTCACCTTGCGCACGTTGCTGTTCAAGCCGTTCCTGCACCAGGTGCGGTCGATGAAGAAGATGCAGGAGTTCACCCCGCAGATCCGCGAGCTGCAGGAGAAGTACGGCAACGACCGGCAGCGGCTCGCCCAGGAGATGCAGAAGCTGCAGCTGGAGAAGGGGTTCAACCCCGTCGGCGGTTGCCTGCCCGTGCTGGTGCAGGCCCCGGTGTTCATCGGGTTGTTCCAAGTGCTGCACGGCTTCCACCCCGGCGCTCAGTCGAACTTCGTGTTCAGCCGGGACGACGTGACTTCGTTCGTGGAAGCCGACCTGTTCGGCGCGAAGTTGTCGAACACGATGGGCCAGCCCGCGGACGTGCTGGCGAACTTCGGTACCGACCGGCCCTCGATGCTGGCGATCGGTGTGCCGCTGATGATCGTCGCGGCGATCGCCACCCACTTCACTTCGCGGCACTCGGTGCAGCGCCAGACGACCGACGCCGCGGCCAACCCGCAGACGGCGGTCATGAATCGCATGGTGCTGTGGGTGTTCCCGATGTTCGCGATCATCGGCGGGCCGTTCCTGCCGCTGGCGATCCTGGTCTACTGGCTGGCGAACAACTGCTGGACGCTGGTGCAGCAGCGGATCGTCTACCGCCGGAGCGACCGCGAGGAGGCCGAAGCCGCGGTCGCCGACGGCACGACAGGCGACGGCTCCGCGGACTCGTCCCCGCCGGCCGTGGTGGAGTCGGAATCCGTGTCCTCCGATGCCGCGGAAGCGACCGGCCGATCGGCCACCGCCGCAGACCAACCCGGTGACGCCCCCGGGGTGATCGAAAACCGTTCCCGCGACGAGCAGTCCGGCGAGAGCCGTTGAGCGTCGCGAACCCCTGGAGAGGAGACCCAGTGTCTGAAACCGTGCAGGAGCCGACGGAGGCGGGACAGTCCGCGGAAGAGCCGCTGGAAGCCGGCCAAGAGCGGAGCAACACCGAAACGCTGCTCGTCCAGGAGGGCGACGTCGCCGGGGACTACTTGGAGCGGCTGCTGGACCTGCTCGACTACGACGGGGACATCGACCTGGATGTCGAAGCCGGCCGCGCGGTGGTGAGCATCGATGGCGGCAGCGATCTGGAGAAGCTGGTCGGCTCGCGCGGCCAGGTCCTCGAGGCGCTCCAGGAGTTGACCCGGCTGGCCGTGCAGCAGAACAGCGGTGTCCGCAGCAGGCTGATGTTGGACGTCAGCGGCTGGCGGGCCGGTCGTCGCGACGAGCTCAGCACGCTCGGCAAGGACACGGCGAAGACCGTGCTGGAGACCGGCGAGGAAACCAGGCTCCGTCCGATGACGCCGTTCGAGCGGAAGATCATTCACGATGCGGTCGCGAGCGTCGACGGCGTGCACAGCGAGAGCGAAGGTGAGGAGCCGAGCCGGAAGGTCGTCGTCTACAAGTCGAGCTGACCTCTCCCCTCCCCCGGCGTTCCCAGCCCCGCGGTCCCGCTGGGCCGCGGGGCTTTTGTGTTTCACGTGAAACGAGGTGCGGGAGCAAGACCGACTTCGAGCTGAGATGATGACGTAGATCCGCGCGCCGGCTGCTCCGGCCGCGCCACGTTCCGCGTGCGGCAGCGGATCCGCGCCTCGCGGGAAACAACTCCGTACCGGTTCGTCGAATTGCGGACCGTTTCACGTGAAACAACGACAACAGGGTGGAAGACTGTGGCCGCAGCAGAAGGTGATCCGACTCCGGTTCCGGAAGCCGCGCGAGCGGTGTTCGGTGATCGCCTGCCAACAGCCGAGCGGTTCACCGCGATGCTCACCGAGCAGGGAGTGCGACGCGGGCTGATCGGCCCGCGGGAGGTGAGCCGAATCTGGGAACGCCATCTGCTGAACTCCGCGGTACTCGCGGAGTTGCTGACACCGGAATCCCGGGTTGTCGACGTAGGCTCAGGAGCAGGGTTGCCGGGGATCCCGCTGGCGATCGCTCGTCCCGACGTCGAGTTGGTTCTGCTGGAACCGATGGCTCGACGGGTGGCGTGGTTGCGGGAAGTCGTCACGGAACTGGACCTCGCCGTCGAGGTGGTCCGTGGGCGCGCGGAGGAAGCTTCGGCGCGGGAGCACCTCGCCGGTTGTGATGCCGTGACCGCTCGGGCGGTGGCGCCGATGGCTCGGCTCGCGGCGTGGTGCCTCCCCTTATTGCGTCCGGGTGGTCGGTTGCTCGCGTTGAAGGGATCCACTGCGGCGGAAGAACTGGACCGTGACGCGGAGGCGATCCGTGCGGCCGGTGGCGGTCGCTGTGAATTGGTGTCGTGTGGTTACGAAGTGCTCGATGTGCCGACGACCGTCGTGGTCGTGGACCGGGTGAGCGAGGCGCGGCCTCAGAAGACGCCCGGTCGGCGTCGTGACGGTGGTCGTCGAGCGAGGAAGGATCGTGGACGGTGACGGAGTCGAACGGAGCGGAGCGTGTTTCACGTGAAACCAAGGGGCGCGCTGTGGGCGGTATGCGCTTCCCGGCCGGCGGCGGAGAAAACGAGCAGTCGGTGAACTCCAACTTCTCCGCGGACGGTGTGGGCTGGACTCCGATCATGGAGGAGGCCGAGCGGGCGACGCGGGTGCTGCACCCGGAGACGATGCAGCTTCCGCAGCCGGATCGGCGTCGAATCCTGACGGTCGCCAATCAGAAGGGCGGTGTCGGCAAGACGACCAGCACGGTGAACCTGGCAGCCGCGCTCGCCCTGCAAGGACTCAAGGTCCTCGTGATCGACCTCGACCCGCAGGGGAACGCCAGCACCGCGTTGGGCGTGGACCACCGGTCCGGTGTTCCTTCGGTGTACGAGGTGCTGCTCGGGGAGATCAGCGTTGCGGACGCGGCGGCGCAGAGCGCCGAGTCGCCGAACCTGTACTGCATCCCGGCGACGATCGATCTGGCCGGCTCGGAAATCGAGTTGGTGACCATGGTCGCCCGCGAAGGCAGGCTGAAGGAAGCGCTGAAGTCGGATGCGGTGGATCAGGTGGCACCGGACTACGTGCTCATCGACTGCCCGCCGTCGCTGGGCCTGCTCACGGTGAACGCGATGGTGGCAGCCCACGAGGTGCTGATTCCGATCCAGTGCGAGTACTACGCGCTGGAGGGCCTCGGCCAGTTGCTCCGCAACATCGAACTGGTGCAGGCGCACCTGAACCCCGCGCTCTGGGTCTCGACGATCGTGCTGACGATGTACGACGGCCGGACCAAGCTGGCGGATCAGGTGACCAACGAGGTACGCGGTCACTTCGGGGACCTGACCCTGCGAACGGTCATCCCGCGCAGCGTGAAGATCTCGGAGGCGCCCGGATTCGGTAGGACGGTGCTGACCTACGATCCTGGTTCACGGGGGTCGATGAGTTACCTGGATGCGGCGAAGGAGATCGCCGAACGAGGTGTGGAGAGGAAGACGGCATGACCGAACGCAAGGGTGGACTGGGTCGTGGGCTGGCCGCGCTCATCCCGAGCGGTCCGCCCGCAGAGGACGGTTCGCCGGACGGGGTAACCGTCCGGGGAGCCGGATTCAGTGCACCCTCCTCCCCCGCCGACGAGCCGGACGTCCCGGAGCCGGTTTCACGTGAAACCGAGAGCGGGTCCGTTGCCGGTGCGGTTTACCGGGAGATCCCGACCTCCGCGATCACGCCGAACCCGCGGCAGCCACGCCAGGTCTTCGACGAAGAGGCGCTGAGCGAGCTGCAGCACTCGATCCGCGAGTTCGGCCTGATGCAGCCGATCGTCGTGCGCCAGGTGGAGTCCGGGCAGTTCGAGCTCATCATGGGCGAACGCCGCTGGCGGGCTTCGCAGCGAGCCGGCCTCGAAGTGCTTCCGGCGATCGTCCGGGAGACCCAGGACGACGCGCTGCTGCGCGATGCGTTGCTGGAGAACATCCACCGGGTGCAGCTGAATCCGTTGGAGGAAGCGTCGGCGTACCAGCAGCTGCTGGAGGAGTTCGACGTGACGCACGACGAGCTGGCGGATCGGATCGGCCGGAGCCGCCCGGTCATCACGAACACGATCCGCTTGCTGCGGCTCCCCATGCCGGTGCAGCGCCGGGTCGCGGCCGGTGTGCTGTCCGCGGGACACGCGCGGGCGTTGCTCACGTTGGACGAGCCGGAGGGTCAGGAGGAGCTGGCGTCCCGGATCATCGCGGAGGGCCTGTCGGTTCGCGCGACCGAAGAGGCGGTCACGCTGAAGAAGGGCGAGTCCCCCGCGAAGCAGAAGTCGACCGCGCGCAAGCAGCTGCAGGCCCCCGGCTTGGAGGGGCTCGCGGACAAGCTCTCCGATCACTTCGACACGAAGGTCAAGGTGGATCTGGGCAAGCGGAAGGGCCGGATCGTGATCGAGTTCGGGTCGGTCGGTGACTTGGAGCGGCTGGCGGCGCTGTTGTTGCCCGATGGCGGTTCGCAGACCCGCGAGATCGATGAAGGATGACTCGCGGGTCTTCCGTCACGGTGACGTTAGGAAATTCGCGCTGAATGTCCGCTTCTGCGCAGAGGTTCGCCGGGTTCGCGACTCCCCGAGTGTCCGTTGCTGATGGAACGTGGATCGACCGGATCTTCGGTGATCCGGTCGATCGGGATCAGCAGGCGGCGCGGCGAAGGGTTCGCCGGGCGGCGAGGTGAAGCTCGGCCGAGCGCCGATCGTGGTTTCACGTGAAACCGATCAGCTCGCGCGGTTGATCGCCTTCTCGACCAGATCGGCGAACACGTTCCCGAGCGAGTGCCCCGCGGCCTCGACGGCCATCGGCAGCAGCGAGGTCTCGGTCAGCCCGGGCGAGACGTTCACCTCGAGGAAGTGGACCGTGCCATCCCGGTCGATGATCGCGTCGGTGCGGGAGACGTCGCGCAGCCCGAGCAGCTTGTGCGCGGACACCGCCAACTCCCCTGCCCGCGCAGCTACTTCCGGATCCAGATCGGCCGGCGCCTCGTAGCTCGCGAGTCCGGCGGTGTAGCGCGCGGTGTAGTCGTAGACCCCGTCGGTGGTCTCGATCCGTACCGCAGGCAGCGCTTCCGGTCCGTCCGCGGTGTCCACGACGCCGATCGCCACCTCGACGCCTTCGACGAACTGCTCGACCAGCACGGTGTCCCCGTACGAAAGCGCACCGACCATCGCCGACGGCAGCTCCGATGCCTCGCGGACGACCCGCGCGCCGAGTGCCGAACCACCCTGGTCCGGCTTGAGCATCAGCGGCAGACCCAGCTTCGCGACCAGCGCGTCCAACACGGACTGCGCGCCGAGCTCGCGGAAGGTGGCGTGCGGAAGCACGACCCAGTCCGGAGTGCTCAACCCGGCGCGGGCGAGTTCGGCCTTGGCGGTCGGCTTGTCCCAGGCGCGGCGGCACGCGCGCGGGTCGGTGCCCACGTACGGCACGCCGAGCATGTCCAGCACCGACTGCACGGCGCCGTTCTCACCTTCGCCACCGTGCAGGGCGATCACCACGGCATCCGGCCGCTCGTCCTGGACGCGTGCGACCAGGCGGGAATCGGCGTCCCACTCCCCCACGGTCATCCCGACCGAGCGCAGCGCGGTGGACAGGCGCCGCCCCGAACGCAGCGAAACCTCACGCTCGTGCGAAAGCCCACCGGAGAGCACGGCGACCCAACGATCGGACACTAGTCGAAACACCCCTGAAAGTAAGCGTCCACTGCGCACGAGGTGCGCAGTGGACCGATCGGATCGTGCGGCCGGAACGAGGTTACGCGGTGTCCGGCGACGGAGCTTCGGGGCCGGAGACCTCCCGCTGCGGAACCGTGCCGAAGGTCTGCACGAGCTCCCGCTCTTCGGTGAGCGTGTTCGCCAGCCTGCGGACGCCTTCCCGGATTCGTTCCGGCGTCGGGAAGCAGTAGGACAGCCGCATCTGCCTGCCGCCGAGCGAGTCGGCGTAGAAGCCGGTACCGGAGGCGTAGGCCACCCGCTGGGTGACCGCCCGCGGCAGCATCGCCTTCGTGTCAACGCCTTCCGGCGCGGTCAGCCACACGTAGAAGCCGCCGTCCGGCTTGGTCCAGGAACAGCCATCAGGCATGTGCTGCTCCAGCGCGCCGAGCATCGCATCGCGGCGCTCGCGGTACTGCTCGCGGAACGTTTTGATCTGGCCTTCCCAGTCGTGCGTGCTCAGGTACCGCGAGACGATCATCTGGTTCAGCGTGGGCGGGCACAACGTCGCCGATTCGGCGGCCAGCACGAGCTTCTCGCGCACCGCGTGCGGGGCCAGCACCCAGCCGACCCGCAGGCCGGAAGCGAAGGTCTTGGAGAACGAACCGAGGTAGACCACGTTCTCCGGGTCCAAGCTGCGCAGCGCGGGGTAGGTCTGCCCGCTGAACCCGAGCAGCCCGTACGGGTTGTCCTCCAGCACCAGGATGTCGTGCTGCCTGCAGATCTCCAGGATCTCGGCGCGGCGCTGCACGGCGAGCGTCACGCCACCGGGGTTGTGGAAGTTCGGGATCGTGTAGAGGAACTTGATCCGCTCCCCGCGACTGGTGACTTCGGCGATGGCGTGCCGCAGCGCCTCCGGCTGCAGCCCGTCGTCGTCCATCGCCACGTGCACGACTTTCGCCTCGTACGCGGCGAAGGAGCCGAGCGCGCCGACGTAGGAGGGGCCCTCGGCGAGGACCACGTCCCCGGGGTCGCAGAACAGCCTGGTGACCATGTCCAGCGCCATCTGGGATCCGACCGTGACCATGACGTCGTCCGGGTGCCCGGAGACGCCCTCCAGCGCCATGATCTCGCAGATCTGCTCGCGCAGGTCCGGCACGCCGTGCGCGGAGCCGTACTGCAAGGCGGCCTGGCCGTCATCCGCGATCAACCGGCCGACCTCGGAGGCCAGCGAGTCCAGCGGGAGCGCGGCGAGGTTCGGCATCCCCCCGGCGAGCGAGACGACCTCGGGGCGGCTGGCCACGGCGAACAGTGCGCGGATCTCGGACGCGGTCATGCCCGCGGTGCGCGCGGCGTACCGGTCGCGGTGCGCGTCGAGGTTGCGCGCCGTGCCTGCCTGCTGCGGAGCGGCTTCCGTTCGCTGCTCCGGCTGAGGATCGTTCGGGGTGCTGCCGTGGTCGGACATTCCGCGCTCCGGGGTTCGGGTGTGCGCTGGGGAGCTCGTCTCCTGTTACCGCTAGGCGACGGTCGCGCGATTCTATCTGTGCTATCGCGCCCGGGGACCGTTCGTGTAACGGGCGCCTCGCTGAAACCGGATCGACGGTAACCCATCTCACCAGTGCGGGGGACGCTGGGAAGGGTGGGGAACTTCCGGCGGCCGGTCGTGGCGGCATATCCTGACCACGTCCCCACCTGCCTGAGCGCGGGTTCTCGCGGGTTTCGCAGGAGGTCAGGTGTCGCGACGCGTTGTGGGCGTCACGCTGGACAACCTCGACCACCTGCCTCGGACGTGCCGACGCTGCGTGTTCTGGGAGCTGGCTCCGCACATCCGGGAGCAGGCGGAGGAGTTCGGTGAGACCGAGTTCGAGAAGGAAGCGTGGGTCTCGAACGTACTGCTCGACTGGGGATCCTGCGGCCGCGTCCTCTACATCGACAACGTTCCCGCCGGGTACGCGCTCTACGCGCCACCCGCGGTGGTACCGCGCGCGGCCGCCTTTCCGAGCGGGCCGATCAGCGCGGACGCGGTGCTGCTGACGGCGCTGCGGGTCGTCGGCGATTTCGAGCACGGCGGACTCGGACGGGTGCTGGTGCAGAACGTCGCCAAGGACCTCACCCGGCGCGGTGTGCGTGCGATCGAAGCCTTCGGTGACCTGCATGAGGACGCCGGTGGATGCGTGATCCCGGCCGGGTTCTTGCAGCAGGTCGGCTTCAAGACGGTCCAGCAGCACCCGAAGTGGCCGCGGCTGCGGCTGGAGCTGCGCACCGCGATCTCGTGGAAGGAAGATGTGGAGGCAGCGCTGGAACGCCTGCTCGGCACGGTGTCGGTGCGGACCGCGGAGCCCGCGCTCGGCTGAGGGCGCTCAGGCGCCTTCGGCGCGGGCGAGTTCGTGCCGGAGCAGGTCGTCGAAGGTGAACGTCCCCGTCGGCTGGTCGTCCTGGCCGAGCAGGTAGAGCCGCTTCACCGCCACCAGCAGTCCCTCCGCGATGACGTCCCGGAACGCCGGGTCGAGCAGCCGCCGCCGGTCCTCGGCGTTGGTGAGGTAGCCGATCTCGGTGCGCACTGCGGGCATCCTGGTCAGCCGCAGGACTTCCCAGGTCTTCGGGTGCAGCCGGCCGTCCAGCATGCCGGTGCGGGCGGCGATCTCCCGCTGGATGAAACCGCCCAGCGCCTCCCCGACCGTGGAGGTCGTGCCGTTGCCGGTGCCGAAGTGGAAGCTGGCCACGCCCTGCGCGGCGGGCGCGGAGTTCGCGTCCATGTGCAGCGACACGAACAGGTCCGCGCCGGCCTGGTTGGCGAAGTCGGCGCGATCGGCCTCGGGCGGGCAGGCGTGCGGGCCGCGGGAGATCAACGCTTCCATCCCGGTGGCCACCATCCGGCCTTCGAGGCGGCGCACCAGGTCCCAGGCGAGATCGGCCTCGCTGACGCCGCCGACCGTCACACCGCGGTCGGTGCCGCCGTGCCCCGGGTCGAGCACGATCCGCTTACCGCGCAGCAGCGGGCCGGAACGCCGGACCTTCTCTTGTTCGCGCAGGTAGACGGGGCGTCCGCCGCGCACCTTGGGGGCGAGTTGCTTGAGCGCGCGCAGCGTTCCCGGGCCGCAGATGCCGTCCGAGTTGAGCCCGTAGTCGCGTTGGAAGCTGCGCAGCGCGTGCTCGGTCTGCCAGCCAAAGATGCCGTCCGGGCGCCCCGCGTCGAAACCGAGCTCGAGCAGCCGTTCCTGCAGCGCGAACACGTCGTCCCCGCTGACCGGTTTGGACACCAGGTAGGCCAGCGAGCGGTCGCCGAGCTGCCAGCGCGCATCGGTCAGCGCGCGGTAGGTGGCGGGGCCGACGACGCCGTCGGTGATCAGGCCGCGGCGCTGCTGGAAGACGTGCACCGCGTGTTCCACCGCTGCGTCGAAAGTCGCGGGCCCGGGGGCGGCCGCACCTTCGGGGGCGGGAAGCAGACCCAGCGCAGCAAGGGTGTTCCTGATCTCGGCAACGGCCGGACCGACGTCACCGCGGTGGAGCAGCTGCATGCACTCCTCGCTCGATTCAGGCGCCGGTGCGGAGCCGGCGCGAAGGACGGTCGTTCTCCCCCGATATCCACTTTTGGTGGAAAACGAGTTCAGATGCGAACCCAATCAGTTCATTGTGCCTTGCCCGACTCGCACCGGCGCTGCGGCCCGCGCACAGGCCGACGCAGTCGGTGCGAACGACGCCGACCCCGCCGAGCCGGAGTTCAGCGGGGTCGGCGAACGAGGAAACGTCCCGGTCAGGAACGGGTCACAGGTAGTCCTCCAGGTCGGACAGCAGCGCCGCCTTCGGCTTCGCGCCGACGATCTGCTTGACCGGCTCGCCGTCCTTGAACAGCAGCAGCGTGGGCACGCTCATCACCTGGTAGTCGCGGGCGACCGACGGGTTCTGGTCGATGTCCAGCTTCGCCACGGTGATCTTGTCCGGGTTCTCGTCGGCGATCTCCTCCAGCACCGGGGCGACCATCTTGCAGGGGCCGCACCAGGTCGCCCAGAAGTCGACCAGTACGGGCTTGTCGCTGCCCAGTACGTCGGACTTGAACGAGTTGGCGTCGACGGTCACGGTGTTGCCGGCCATGTTCATCTCCCTCGTGCGTGTGTCGTCGGGTCGTCGTGCGCTGGTCAGCGCGCGGCGGCGGTTTCGGAGGTCGGCGCGTAGCCACCGCCTGCGTGTTCGGGCGCGACGTGGGCCGCGCCGGAGACCTCCTGCTCGGCCAGCCAGCGTTCGGCGTCCATCGCCGCGGAGCAGCCGGAGCCGGCCGCGGTGACGGCCTGCCGGTAGGTCCGGTCGACCAGATCGCCCGCGGCGAACACCCCGGGGATGCCGGTGTGCGTGGTGGGCTGCTGGACGGCCACGTAGCCCTCTTCGTCGAGCTGCAGCTGGTCCCGGACGAGCTCGCTGCGCGGGTCGTGCCCGATCGCCACGAACATGCCGGTGACGTCCAGCTCGGATTCCTCGTCGCTGACCGTGTCGCGCAGCTTCAGGCCGGTCACGGCGGTGTCGCCGAGGACCTCGTCGACCGCGGCGTTGGTGCGCCAGCGGATCTTCTCGTTGGCCTTGGCCCGCTCCAGCATGATCTTGGACGCGCGGAACTCGTCGCGCCGGTGGATGATCGTGACCGTGTCGGCGAACTTGGTGAGGAACGTGGCCTCCTCCATCGCC
>NZ_JAFRFW010000797.1:0-1601 GCF_017434145.1 Saccharopolyspora sp.
CGACCCTGCCCGATCTGCACCGCGGCTTCACCCCCGGCTTTCCCGAGTGAACGGACTGTTCGTCCCACTAGATGTGATGTCCGGGGACGTTGTTCTTGGTTGGTGTCGGCCTGTCGTTGAGACAGGTGAAAGCCTCCGGTTGTGAAGTGGAGCTGTCTAGGAACCGCTTCGCGAACCGGAGGCTTTCGTGTGCCACGTTAACGCTGCGCTGACTCCACGTGCTCGTCTGCGGCTGGCTCGGCTTGTCGTCGAACAGGGCTGGACTCACTCGATGGCAGCAACCATGTTCATGGTCGCGCCCAGAACGGCCCGTAAGTGGGCCGATCGGTATCGGACCGAAGGCACTGCCGGGATGCTCGACCGGCGCTCACGGCCGTATCACAGCCCGGCCAAGACCCCGGAGAAACTCAAACGCAAGATCGTGGCCCTGCGCTGGCGCACACGGCTCGGACCGGTCCAGATCGCAGGCCGGCTGGGCATGCCCGCCTCGACCGTGCACGCTGTCCTGGTGCGCTGCGGCCTGAACCGGCTGTCCCGCATTGACCGGGTCACCGGCGAGCCGCTGCGCCGTTACGAACATGACCACCCCGGCTCGCTGATCCATGTCGACGTCACCAAGTTCGGCAACATTCCCGATGGCGGCGGCCACCGGTTCGTCGGCCGAGGACAAGGTCGCCAGCACCGGGTCGACACAGCTCACCGCACCGGCCAGCGCACCCAGCACGCCGAGCCCCGCCTGGGCATCAGCTACCTGCATACCGTCATCGACGACCATTCCCGCGTCGCCTACGCCGAGACCCACACCGACGAGAAGGCCGACACCGCCATCGCCGTGTTGCAACGAGCCACCGCCTGGTTCGCCGACCGCGGCGTCACCGTCGAGCGCGTCCTCTCCGACAACGGCTCGGCCTACAGATCCCACGCCTGGCGCGATGCCTGTGCCCGCCTCGGCATCACCCCGAAACGCACCCGCCCCTACCGACCCCAGACCAACGGAAAGATCGAAAGATTCCACCGGACCCTGTCCGACGGATGGGCCTACGCCCGCCTCTACCGCTCAAACACCGAACGCCACACCGCCCTTGCCCCCTGGCTCCACTTCTACAACCACCACCGACCCCACAGCGCCATCGGAGGCCAACCACCCATCAACAAACTGACCAACCTCCCTAAACATCACAGCTAGATTGGTCGAGCGGTCCGTTCACTCACATCGTTGTTGGCCGGAGCGAGTGATGCGCGGGCGTGTCCGCCGTTGGCCGCGGCATCCCGGCAGCCGTCGCTCGTTCGGCGCCGCGCTCTAAGGTGCGGGCATGGGGCACAACGAACTCACGCACACCGACGAGTCGGGCGCGGCACGCATGGTCGACGTCTCGGAGAAGCAGGCGAGTGCGCGCACCGCCGTGGCCACCGGCGTCGTGCGCACCACCGAGGAAGTCGTCGCGCTGGTGCGCAGCGATGGCCTGCCGAAGGGCGACGCGCTGGCCACCGCCCGCATCGCGGGGATCATGGCCGCCAAGCGCACCCCGGACCTCGTGCCGCTGTGCCATCCCATCGCGTTGTCCGGCGTCGAGGTCCAGCTCGAGCCCGCCGACGCGGAA
>NZ_JAFRFW010000798.1:0-4801 GCF_017434145.1 Saccharopolyspora sp.
CGCTCCGGCGATGTCCCGACAACCACCGCAGCCGTCGCCGAACGTCCGATCATCGAGAGCACAAGGAAGCAGATGGCAACCGAAACTTCAGTCGAGATCGCAGACGAGGGCCTGGCGGGCGAATCCCGGCCGCTGGCCGCGGACCTCACCGCCGACGCGGTTGCGAGCAAGCTGGCGGCGGGCGACGCCACGCTGTGGGGCGCGGAAGCCGAGGACGAGGCGTCCATCCGGCTGTCCTGGACGACGCTGCACGAGAGCTCCCGCCCGCTGGTCGCCGAGATCGAGGCGCTGCACGCCGAGCTGCGGTCCGAGGGCCTGGACCGGATCGTGCTGGCGGGCATGGGCGGCTCCTCGCTGGCACCGGAGGTGATCACCGCCGCGGCCGGGGTCCCGCTGACGGTGCTGGACACGACCGATCCGGGGCAGGTCGGCGACGCGCTGTCCGGCGACCTGGACAGCACCGTGCTGGTGGTCTCGTCGAAGTCGGGCAGCACGGTCGAGACCGACAGCCACCGCCGCATCTTCGAGGCGGCGTTCACCGCGAACGGAATCGATCCCGCAACCCGCATCGTGGTGGTCACCGACCCGGGGTCACCGATGGAGTCCGCCGCGCACGAAGCGGGCTACCGGCGGGTGTTCACCGCTGATCCGCACGTGGGCGGGCGCTACTCCGCGCTGACCGCGTTCGGGCTGGTCCCTGCCGGGCTGGCGGGCGCGGACATCGCGACGCTGCTGGACGACGCGGCCGCCGCGTTCCGGTCGGTCAGCATCGATGACGCGGACAACCCGGCGACCCGGCTCGCCGCGGCCTGGGGCGCGGCGCACGGACGCGGCGCGGAGAAGGTGGTGCTGGCCGACGGCGGCTCCGGCATCCCCGGTTTCGGCGACTGGGCCGAGCAGCTGATCGCCGAGTCGACCGGCAAGGAAGGCACCGGCCTGCTGCCGGTGGTCGTGGAGAACGCCGACGCTCCCGGTTTCGCCGACGCCGGGCCGGACGCCACGACCGTCGCGATCGGCGGCCAGGTCGCCGGCGCGCAGCTGGTGACCCGCGGCCCGCTGGGCGCGCAGTTCCTGCTGTGGGAGTTCGCCACCGCGCTGGTGGGGCGGCTGTTGGGCATCAACCCGTTCGACCAGCCCGACGTGGAAGCCGCGAAGCAGGCCTCCCGCGCGCTGCTGGACGGCCCGGCGGGCGGCCCGGTGACGACTCCGTCGCTGGTCGACGGCTCGATCGAGGTGTACGCCAGCGGTGAGTGGTTCAGCGCCGGAGTCGGCACCGTCTCCGAGGCGCTGCGCGCGTTCGTGAAGTCCGCGCCGAGCAGCGGCTACCTCGCGGTGCAGGCGTACCTGGACCGGCTGGACGACGCTTCGGCGGCGGTGCTGCGGCCCGAGCTGGCCCGCCGCACCGGTTCGCAGACGACTTTCGGGTGGGGTCCGCGCTTCCTGCACTCCACCGGGCAGTACCACAAGGGCGGCCACCAGAACGGCGCGTTCCTGCAGATCACCGGCGAATCCGAGGAAGACCTGGACGTCCCGGACCGGCCGTACTCGCTGGCGGTGCTGCAGCGCGCGCAGGCGCTGGGCGACGGTCAGGTCCTGGCCCAGCACAGCCGCCCGGTGCTGCGGCTGCACCTGACCGACCGGGCCGCGGGCCTGGTCGAGCTGGTCAAGGCCGTGCAGGACCTGCAAGACGAGAGGGGTGGGGCGTGAGCTCCCAAGATCTCCCGCGCAACCCGCTACGGGATCCACGCGACAAGCGGCTGCCGCGGATCGCCGGGCCGTCCGGCCTGACGATCTTCGGCGTGACCGGGGACCTGTCCCGCAAGAAGCTGATGCCGGCGATCTACGACCTGGCCAACCGCGGGCTGCTGCCGCCGGGCTTCGCGCTGACCGGGTTCGCCCGGCGGGACTGGGAAGACCAGGACTTCATGCAGGTCGTCTACGAGGCGGTCAAGGAGCACGCGCGCACGCCGTTCCACGAGAGCGTGTGGAACCGGCTGGCCGAGGGCATCCGCTTCGTGCCGGGCTCGTTCGACGACCCGGCCGCGTTCGACCGGCTCGCCGAGACCGTCAAGCAGCTCGACAAGGAGCGCGGCACCGGCGGCAACCACGCCTTCTACCTGTCGGTGCCGCCCTCGGCGTTCCCGACGGTGCTGACCCAGCTGTCCCGTTCCGGGCTGACCGACCAGACCCCGGACCAGTGGCGCCGGATCGTGATCGAGAAGCCGTTCGGGCACGACCTGGAAAGCGCCCAGGAGCTCAACGGCATCGTCAACGACGTCTTCCCCGAGGAGTCGGTGTTCCGCATCGACCACTACCTCGGCAAGGAGACGGTGCAGAACATCATGGCGCTGCGCTTCGCGAACCAGATGTTCGAGCCGCTGTGGAACGCGCACTACGTGGACCACGTGCAGATCACGATGGCCGAGGACATCGGGCTCGGCGGGCGCGCGGGCTACTACGACGGCATCGGCGCGGCCCGCGACGTGATCCAGAACCACCTGCTGCAGCTGATGGCGCTGACCGCGATGGAGGAGCCGGTCAGCTTCTCGCCGCAGGACCTGCGCGCGGAGAAGCTGAAGGTGCTCTCGGCGACCAAGCCGGTCGGCCCGTTCGCCGAGACCACCGCGCGCGGCCAGTACACCGGCGGCTGGCAGGGCGGTTCGCTGGTGCCGGGCCTGCACGAGGAGGGCGGGTTCAGCTCGGACTCGACCACCGAGACGTTCGCGGCGATCACCCTCGAGGTGGAGAGCCGCCGCTGGGCCGGCGTGCCGTTCTACCTGCGCACCGGCAAGCGGCTGGGCCGCAGGGTCACCGAGATCGCGGTGGTGTTCAAGCGCGCCCCGCACCTGCCCTTCGACGACACCATGACCGAGGAGCTCGGGCAGAACGCGCTGGTGATCCGGGTGCAGCCGGACGAGGGCGTGACGATGCGCTTCGGTTCCAAGGTGCCGGGCACCTCGATGGAGGTGCGCGACGTGACGATGGACTTCGGCTACGGCCACGCGTTCACCGAGTCGTCCCCGGAGGCCTACGAGCGGCTGATCCTGGACGTGCTGCTCGGCGAGCCGTCGCTGTTCCCGGTCAACGCCGAGGTCGAGCAGTCCTGGAAGATCCTCGACCCGGTGCTGGACTACTGGGCGGCGCACGGGACGCCGGAGGACTACAAGGCGGGCACCTGGGGACCGCCGTCGGCGGACGAGATGCTCAACCGAACCGGACGTGCCTGGAGGCGACCGTGATCATCGACCTGCCTTCGACCACGACTTCGCAGGTCAACAAGAAGATGGTCGAGCTGCGCGAGACCGGTGGCGCGGTCGCGCTCGGCCGGGTGCTGACGCTGGTGATCGTCACCGGCGACGGCGCGGAGACCGAACCTGCCATCCAAGCCGCCAACGAGGCCAGCCGGGAGCACCCGGCGCGGGTGATCGTCGTCGCGCGCGGCGCCAAGGAGGCCGCTCCGCGGCTGGACGCCCAGATCCGCATCGGCGGCGACGCCGGTGCCTCCGAGGTCGTGGTGCTGCGGCTGTACGGGGAGCTGGCCGATGAGGGCGCCGGTTCGGTGGTGCCGCTGCTGCTGCCGGACGCGCCGGTGGTGGCGTGGTGGCCGCACGACGCGCCGGAGAGTCCCGGCGCGGATCCGATCGGGCAGCTGTCGCACCGCCGGATCACCGACGCCGCGGCCGAGGACGACCCGATCGCGACGCTGCAGACGCGGCTGCGTTCCTACACCGAGGGCGACACCGACCTGGCGTGGACGCGGCTGACCTCGTGGCGGGCGATGCTGACCGCGGCGCTGGACCTGCCGCCCTACGAGGCGATCACTTCCGCGGTCGTCAGCGGCGCGCCGGATTCGCCGTCGACCGATCTGCTCGCGGCTTGGCTGGGCGCCTACCTGAACGTGCCGGTGCAGCGCGAGGAGCACCCGCGCGGGCCGGGCATCGTCTCGGCTGAGCTGCGCCGCCCGTCGGGCTCGATCAAGATCCTCCGCCCGGACGGCAAGGTCGGTACGCTGACCCAGCCAGGACAGCCGGATCGCCGGATCGCGCTGCAGCGCCGCGAGGTGCGGGACTGCCTCGCCGAGGAGCTGCGCAGGCTGGACGCGGACGAGATCTACGAGGCGACCTTGGGCGGCCTGGCAGGTATCCGCCGCGGCGCGGAGCCCGGACCGGACGAGCACCCGGAGCAGCAGCACGAGCAGCCCGCGGAAGCGGTGGAAGGCAGCGCATGACCCAGCACCAGGTCGTCGTGCACGACGACGGCGATGTCCTCGCGGCCGCGGCGGCCGCCCGGCTGATCACCCGGATCGTCGATGTGCAGTCGGTGCACGGGGTCGCCTCGGTGGTGCTCACCGGCGGCCGCACGGGTATCGGGGTGCTGGAGCAGGTGCGGGTCTCGCCCGCGCGGGAGGCCGTGGACTGGGCGGCCGTCGACTTCTACTGGGGCGACGAGCGGTTCCTGCCCGACGGCGATCCGGACCGCAACGAGACCCAGGCCCGCGAGGCGCTGCTGGACCACGTCGGCGTCACGCCGGAGCGGGTGCACCCGATGGCTCCGTCGGACGGCAGGTTCGGCGCGGACGCGGACGCGGCCGCCGCGCACTACGCGGAACTGCTCGCCACCGTCGCGGAGGCGTCCGCGGACTTCCCGGCGCCGCGGTTCGACGTGCTGCTGCTCGGTGTCGGCGAGGAAGGCCACACGGCTTCGCTGTTCCCGGACACGCCTTACGTGCGCGAGTCCGAGCGGCCGGTGGTGGGCGTGCACGACTGCCCGAAACCCCCACCGACGCGGATCTCGCTGACGC
>NZ_JAFRFW010000082.1:0-2759 GCF_017434145.1 Saccharopolyspora sp.
AACGAGGTGAGCCGCATCTGCTCATCGACGCCACCGCCGTCCCCGCCGACCGCGGTGGCGTCGGTCGCTACGTGGATTCGCTGCTGGCCGCGCTCGACCAGGACGGCGCCCGGGTCAGCGTCGTCTGCCAGCCCCGGGACGCCGGGCTCTACGCCCGCATCGCCCCGAACTCGCGGGTGGTGCCCGCCGCCGAAGCCGTCGCCACCCGCACCGCGCGGCTGACCTGGGAGCAGACCACGTTGCCGCGGCTGGTGCGCAGGCTCGGCGCCGACGTGCTGCATTCGCCGCACTACACCACGCCGCTGGCGAATCCGGCCGCGTCCGTGGTGACGCTGCACGACGCCACCTTCTTCACCGGTGCCGCACTGCACTCCCCGGTCAAAGCCCGGTTCTTCCGCACCTGGACGAAAACCGCGCTGCGCCGCGCCACGCTGTGCGTGGTGCCCAGCGAAGCCACCGCCACCGGGCTCGCCCGCAGCGCCGGAGCGGACCGCCGCGCCATGCACGTCATGCACCACGGCGTGGACCCGGAGTTCTTCCACCCGCCGTCACCGGCCGAGATCCGCGCGGTGCGCGACCGGTTCAGCCTGCGCGACCAGCCCTACGTGGCGTTCCTCGGCGCGCTGGAGCCGCGCAAGAACGTGCCCGCGCTGATCCGCGGGTTCACCCTCGCCGCCCGCGGTCGCGCCGACGATCCGGCGCTGGTGCTGGCCGGGCAACCCGGCTGGGACTTGCGGGTGGAGCGGGCGCTGGAGGCCGTGCCGCACCGCATCCGGGTGATCCGCGCCGGGTACGTGCCGTTCGCCGAGTTACCCGGATTCCTCGGCGGCGCGCACGTCCTCGCCTATCCCAGCATCGGCGAGGGCTTCGGCCTGCCCGTGCTGGAAGCGATGGCTTGCGGCGCCGCGGTGCTGACCACGCGGCGGCTGAGCCTGCCCGAGGTCGGCGGTGACGCGGTCGCCTACTGCGGGATCCGCGCCGCCGACGTGGCCGCCGGGCTCACCGAACTGCTCGACGACCCCGCCCGCCGATCCGCGCTGTCGACCGCCGCGCAACGCCGCGCCAAGGACTTCACCTGGGCTTCCTGCGCCACCCAGCACCGCGAGGCGTACGCCCGCGCGCATCACCTGCACCGCCGCCGGAGCTGATCGCGGCGAAAACCGGTTGCCGTGCTCGCTACGGTCGAAGCACGACCACCGCCGGACATCGAGGTACTGACGTGCTCCTTTGAGGCCGCGCAACGCGGGCGCGCGAACGCGCCGCCCATGGCCCGGAAGTCGCATCCCCGGGCCGCGTCACCAGTCGCGACCTCGACGGGAGCCCGCATGTCCGGATCCATCGTCTGCTCCGATCTCACCTTCGCCTGGCCGGACGGCGGTTTCGCGTTCGACCACCTCGACGTCGTGCTCGGCGCCGGGCGCACCGGCCTGATCGGGTCGAACGGCTCGGGCAAGTCCACCTTGCTGCGGCTGATCGCGGGCGAACTGCGACCCACCTCCGGAACCGTCAGCGCGCACGGGGAACTCGCTTACCTGCCGCAGGACCTGATCCTGGACTCCGAGAGCCGTGTCGACGAGGTTCTCGGGGTGGCGCAGGTCCGGCGAGCGATCGCGGCCATCGAAAGCGGCGATCCCAGCGAAGAGCACTTCGCGATCGTGGGCGAGAGGTGGGACGTCGAGCAGCGGACCCGCGCGACCCTCGACCAGCTCGGCCTCCGACAGGTACCGCTGGACGCGCACGTGGGCGCGTGCTCCGGCGGTGAGCTGGTGCTGCTCGGACTGGCCGCGCAATTCCTGCGCGAGCCCGACGTGCTGCTGCTCGACGAACCGACCAACAACCTCGATCAGCGGGCGAGGGCACTCGCGCACCAGGCGCTCGCCTCCTCCGACGGCGTGCTGCTGATCGCCTCGCACGATCGCGAGCTGTTGCAGCGGATGGACCGCATGGCCGAACTCCGCGACGGCGCGCTCACCTGCTACGGCGGCAACCTCACCGACTACGAGCAGGCCGTGGCCGCCGATCAGGAAGCCGCCGAGCGCAGCGTGCGCGCGGCCGAGCAGGACCTCAAGCGCCAGCGCCGCGAGCTGGCCGAAGCGCGGATCAAGCTGGACCGCAGGCAGCGCTACGGCCGCAAGCGCTGGGAGACCAAGCGGGAACCCAAGGTCCGGATGCGCAAACGGGCCGAGGACGCGGAAATCGCGGCGGGCAAGTACCGCAACATGCACGACGACAAGGTGCGCCAGGCCCGGGAACGGCTCGAAGCCGCCGAGGAAGCGGTCCGCGACGACGACGAGATCCGGATCGACATCCCGGCGACCGAGGTGCCCGCGCGCAAGGAGGTCCTGCGGCTCACCGGCGTGCTGCTGCGCAACGGTCCGCTGGTGAACTGGGAGGTGCGCGGACCGGAACGGATCGCGCTGGTCGGCGCCAACGGCGCGGGCAAGACCACGCTGCTGCGAACCATCATGGGCGAGCTGGAACCGGACGCGGGCGAGGTCCGCACGCTCGTACCGGCGCGATACCTGCCGCAGCGCCTCGACGTGCTCGACGAGCGGATGTCGGCCGTGCACAACGTCGCGCAGGCCGCGCCGTCGGCCACACCCAACGCGATCCGCGCGCAGCTCGCCCGCTTCCTGCTGCGCGGGGCGGACGCCGATCGGCCGGTCGGCAGGCTCTCCGGCGGAGAGCGCTTCCGGGCGGCGCTGGCCACGTTGCTGCTGGCCGAACCGGCACCGCGGTTGTTGCTGCTCGACGAACCG